>CALEJX010000147.1 GCA_937898375.1 uncultured Ruminococcus sp. | reverse complement strand
CATGAAAGCGTGTTAAGAGCATATTTTGCAAGTTCTGCACCTGACGATACAAGTGTCACTCCCTCGCCCATGATATCAGAGATAAGCTCGCTGAGGTGCGGATAGTGAGTACAACCAAGGATAAGAGTATCGACGTCTTCTTTTTTCATTATTTCAAGATACTCCTGTGCGATATACCTTGCAGGTACGCAATCAGGGGTAGTATAACCGTTTTCTACAAGAGGCACGAACATAGGGCAAGCTTTTCCCACTACCTTGATGTTAGGATTGATGCTCCTTATGGCCTTGCCGTAAATGCCGCTCTTTATGGTAGCACTGGTGGCTATAACGCCTATGCGATTATTCTTTGTTGCTGAGCAGGCAGCCTTTACAGCAGGTTCGACAACTCCGCTTATGGAGATATCAGACTTTATATCCATCGCAGGCAATACAGAAGAAACTGTACCGCAGGCAACGAGTATCATTTTAACGTTATGCTGCTTGAGAAACTCAATATCCTGCCTTGCATAGCTCATTATAGTCTCTCGGCTTTTTGAGCCATATGGCACTCTTGCTGTGTCGCCAAGATAAACGATATTTTCATTTGGCAGAAGCTTTATAAGCTCTTTCACACAGGTAAGTCCGCCAACTCCCGAGTCGAAAACTCCAATGGCGGCGTTATTCATAATCTACCTCCGCCTTATCAAGTGCCAGCTTGATAAGCTTATCTTCCTGCTGTGCAGGAGACATTCCCTCATACTGCATAAGCTGTGGATACATACTTATAGGTGTGTGACCTGGGAGAGTGTTTATCTCGTTAAGTATAACAGTGCCGTCTTTCATAAGGAAGAAGTCAACTCTTGAAAGTCCGCTGCAGCCCATTGCTCTGTATGCTTTAACAGCTGTGTTTCTTATTTCTTCAATGCTTTCCTTGCTCATTCTTGCAGGGATAAGTGTTTTAGAAGCGGCGTCATTATACTTTGCGTCAAAATCGTAAAACTCGTCATTGGCGGAGCATACTTCACCGACAGTTGAAGCAAAAGGCTCGTCATTGCCCATTACTGCACACTCGCACTCCATGCCAACGATAGTTTCTTCAACTATGACCTTGCTGTCATGAGCAAATGCAAGTTTGATAGCAGCCTTGAGCTCATCTCTGTTCTTAGCCTTTGAAACGCCTACGGAAGAACCGCAGTTTGCAGGCTTGACGAACATAGGATAGCCAAGCTTGTTTTCCATTTCGTCGCACTTCTCATCAAGATGTGAAAGCTCAGAGGTTATAATTCCTACCCACTTTGCTGTCTTTATGCCGTTTGCGTCAAGAACTGTGTGTGTAAGTCCCTTGTCCATGCAGTTTGCAGATGATATGCAGTCACAGCCTACAAATGGTATCTCAGCAAGCTGGAAAAGTCCCTGAATAGTGCCGTCCTCGCCGTTCTTTCCGTGAAGAACCGGGAAAATAACGTCTACCTTTACATTCTGATATTCGCCGTTTTCGCCAAGAGCGATAAAGCCCTTGTGGAGAGGGTCAGGGCTGAGGACGCATGGAACGTTGTCAGGGTGCTGTTCCCACTTGTTTGACGCAATATCGTCAACATCTCCTATATATTTCATCCAGTGACCTTTTTTTGTTATTCCGATACAAATAACATCATATTTGTCCTTTGGTATACTCTTTATAACGTGAGTTGCAGAAACAACAGATACGTCGTGCTCGTTTGATTTTCCGCCGAAAATAACGGCAACTCGGATCTTAGACATAAAAATTCGTCCTTTCTGAATTGGTATCATGATATTATAACATATTTACATTAAAATTGCAAATATTTTTGTGCCAAAATATGCGCAAAACTGCCATAAATATTGTGTTTATTGCATAAGGAAAGACTATTTGCCGTAGCTTGCTGCCTTTTCAAAGCTCATATTGCCGCCGAATATGTCAAGCGCAGAGCCTATGGTGAAATCTATCTTTCCTTTTCCAAGCTCTTTCAGGGTATCGAGGTCGTCAAATGATGATATGCCCCCTGCATAGGTTGACGGAATGGTGCAGTATTCGCCCATTATCTTTGCTATCTGCGGCTCAATGCCCTTTGCTTTGCCCTCTGTATCAACGGCGTGGATAAGAAACTCGTCGCAGTATTCTGAGAACATTTCTAGGGTCTGACTATTCATTTCGATATCAGTGAACTTCTGCCAGCGGTCTGTCACCACATAATACTTCCCGTCTCTTTTTCTGCATGAAAGATCAAGCACAAGCCTGCTTTTGTCGACCGCTCTCGCAAGCCTGTTCAGATTATCAAAGTTCACAGCCCCATTTTTGAAAACAAAGCTCGTTACGATAACATGGCTTGCGCCCTTGTTGAGAAACTGTGCGGCATTTTCATCATTTATTCCGCCGCCTATCTGTAATCCGCCCTCAAATGCGGATAATGCGCTGTAGGCTTGCTCGAGGTCTGCATTGTAAAATTCGCTGCCTGCGGGGTTTAGTATAATAATATGTCCGCCTGACAGCCCATATGACTTATAAAGTTTGCCATAATATGCGCCGTCATATTCTGAAACAAAGTTATCCACCGCATAATTGTTTTTGTCGGAAAGGCTTCCGCCCACGATCTGCTTTACACTGCCATTGTGGATATCTATGCAAGGTCTGAATTTCATTGCTCTCTCCTATCTAAATCTTCTCATGTATATCACTAAAACTATGTCATTTCCGTTTTGAACTCGCTGACAATAAACTTGGTAATCTGTATGCTTATCACAGAAGTTATCAAAAACTTTGCTAAGTCCATGGATGTTTCTTTCGTCAAAATTCGCATCTATTTGGTCGGCTTCATCGAATTGAAACTCATTCATATCTGACGTTACCGCCACGCTGTCCTGCATATTATCCACAGCGTTTTCCATAAGGCTTTCTATCTCGTCTACTGAGTTTATATGCGTTATCATCTGAGTGATATAACTAAACTCTGTACTGTCTGTATCAGGAAGTTCTGAATCGTCCCAGACGTGTTTTGTTTTCATGTATTCTTTTGAAACGTTGAAATATTTGTGCCGTACAGGTCTATCCGCAAAGTCAGGTATAGGGTCGTCCCAGCAGGCGTCAACGTAATACCAGCTTCCGCCTATTTGGACTATATTCCACGAATGATCGTCGCCCTCGAAATCGGCGGCATATATGGTCTTGCATGGTATTTCCAGCATATCCATAAAGAGCTGGAACGTTGTGGAATAGCCTGAACATATCGCCTTGCCGTTTATAAGACAGCCGTAAGGATTATCTGAGTTTGGCAGACCGATACCAAGTGCGTTAAGATGCGCTTCATCATAGCTTGCACAGCCAACTATGTAATCGTGTATTGCAAGCTCTTTTTGGTAATCGTTCATATCAGGGGTGATAATGGTTTCTATGGCTGAAACAGCTTTGTTATATATTTCAAGCTGCTTATCGTCAAGATTTGCTGTATTGCCTGAGAGATAAGCCTGAGATATAGGCGTGCTGTCATAGTATGCGGTTTTGTCGTCGCTTTCGCTGTCAGTGCTTGATGATGTAGTCACGGCTGAGGAATTATCCACGACTGTCGTGGGCTTTTGTGACTCTGTACAACCTGTCAGGCATAGTATTGCCGCCGATAATGATATCAAAACCGCTTTTGCTCTCATGCTTATCACCGCCTTGTTTTCTTTGCAATACAACTATTATATAATATACGTTCTGCCGTGTCAAGTAAAGAACTCGTGAGAAATGAAAATTTATACAGCGATTTGCCGTATGCAATGCAAAAATATGCACTAAAACGCTTTAAAATCTTGCAAATGTTTATATTTACCTTGACAAAATTCGCAATTTGTTATAAAATATTAATATCAGTAATTTTTGAAAGGATTGTTGTTACAATGGGACTTACTTTAACAGAAAAAATACTTAAAGCACACCTTGTTGACGGCGAATTTGTTAAGGGTCAGGAGATCGGTATCCGTATCGACCAGACACTTACTCAGGATGCAACAGGTACAATGGCTTATCTTGAATATGAGGCAATGGGCGTTCCTCGTGTCAGAACGGAAAAGTCTGTAGCTTATATCGATCACAACACGCTTCAGTCTGGCTTTGAAAATGCCGACGACCACAGATTTATCGGTTCTGTCTGCAAGAAGCACGGCATTTATTTCTCACGTCCTGGAAATGGTATCTGTCATCAGGTACATCTTGAGCGTTTCGGTATACCAGGTAAGACCCTTATAGGCTCTGACAGCCACACTCCAACAGGCGGCGGTATCGGTATGATCGCTATTGGCGCAGGCGGACTTGACGTTGCGGTTGCAATGGGCGGCGGTGCTTATTACATCACATATCCTAAGATCGTAAAGGTAAATCTCACAGGCAAGCTTTCTCCATGGGTATCAGCTAAGGACGTTATCCTTGAAGTTCTCAGAAGAATGTCCGTAAAGGGCGGCGTAGGCAAAGTTATCGAGTACTGCGGCGAGGGCGTAAAGACGCTTACAGTTCCGGAGAGAGCAACTATCACAAATATGGGCGCTGAACTTGGTGCAACTACATCTATCTTCCCTTCCGACGAAACAACTCTTGCTTTCCTTAAGGCTCAGGACAGAGCTGATGTATGGAGCGAACTGAAAGCTGATGATGACGCTGTTTATGACGAGCAGATAGATATTGATCTTTCACAGCTCGTACCACTGGCTGCCTGTCCTCATTCTCCTGATAACGTAAAGAGCGTAAGTGAGATCGGCAAGCTTAAGATAGATCAGGTTTGTATCGGTTCATGCACAAACTCTTCTTATGTTGACATGATGAAGGTAGCTCACATACTCAAGGGCAAAACAGTTGACCCTAGCGTTTCACTTGCTATCGCTCCGGGCTCAAAGCAGGTACTTACTATGATCGCTGAAAATGGCGCTCTTGCTGATATGATAGCAGCAGGCGCAAGAATACTTGAATCTGCTTGCGGACCATGTATCGGTATGGGTCAGTCACCTAACTCAAAGGGTGTTTCACTTAGAACATTCAACAGAAACTTCGAGGGACGTTCAGGCACAAAGGACGGCCAGATTTACCTGGTATCACCTGAAATGGCTGCTGTTTCAGCACTCACAGGCTACCTCACTGACCCAAGAACACTTGGCGATATGCCTAAGTTCAAGCTTCCTGAGCATTTCGAAATAAATGACAACATGGTAGTTCCTCCTGCTGATGAAGATGATATGGACAGCGTTGAGGTACTGAGAGGACCAAACATCAAGCCTTTCCCACAGACTTCACCGCTTGACGACAGCATAGATTGTCAGGTATCGCTTAAGGTCGGAGACAATATCACAACTGACCACATCATGCCAGCAGGTGCAAAGATTCTCCCACTGCGTTCAAATATCCCTGCTATCTCACAGCACTGCTTCACAGTATGTGACGAGGACTTCCCTAGACGTGCAAAGAACATGGGCAAGTCAATAATCGTTGGCGGTTCAAACTACGGTCAGGGTTCATCAAGAGAACACGCAGCACTTGCTCCTCTCTATCTTGGTATCAAGGCTGTTCTTGTTAAGAGCTTTGCAAGAATACACAGAGCTAACCTTATCAATGCAGGTATCCTGCCGCTCACATTTGTAAACGAGTCTGATTATGACAAGATAAATCAGGGCGACGAGATCGTTCTTGCTGACGTTCGTGCAGACGTTGAGGCTGATATGAGCCACCTTACTGTTGTGAACAAGACAACAGGCGCTGAGATACCTGTTCTCTGCGAACTTACAGGAAGAACAAAGGATATCATTCTTGCAGGCGGTCTGCTTGACTACACAAGAGAACAGCTTTCAAAATAATCGAGCTTGATATTATCATTGCAAGTCCTGACGTTTACAAAAAGATATCTGTGATAGCTAAAAACAACGGATATTCCATTATTACTTTATAGGAGGTCTTACCAATGGCAAAAATTCAGATGAAAACACCGCTCGTTGAAATGGACGGTGACGAAATGACCAGAATTATCTGGCAGGATATAAAGGATATTCTTCTCACTCCATATATTGACCTTAAAACAGAATACTATGACCTTGGTCTTGTCCACAGAAATGAGACAAACGATCAGGTAACTGTTGATTCTGCAAACGCAACAAAGAAATACGGCGTTGCTGTTAAGTGTGCAACTATCACACCTAACGCCGCCAGAATGCCTGAATACAACCTCAAGGAAATGTGGAAATCCCCTAACGGAACTATCAGAGCTATCCTTGACGGAACTGTTTTCAGAACGCCTATCCTTGTTAAGGGTATCACTCCATACATTCCTACATGGACAAAGCCTATCACTATCGCACGTCACGCATACGGCGACGTTTATAAGAACGTTGAAATGAAGTGCCCAGCAGGCTCAAAAGCTGAGCTTGTTTGTACAGATAAGGACGGCAACGAGACTAGAGAGACTATATACAACTTTGAGTGCGACGGAATAGTTCAGGGTCAGCACAACAAGTCAACTTCTATCGCTTCATTTGCAAGAGCTTGCTTTAACTTTGCTCTTGATAAGAAGCAGGACGTTTGGTTTGCTACAAAGGACACTATCTCAAAGAAGTATGACCACACATTCAAGGATATCTTCCAGGAGATATATGACAACGAGTACAAGGCTAAGTTTGAAGCTGCCGGTATCGAGTATTTCTATACACTTATCGATGACGCAGTTGCAAGAGTTATCCGTTCAAACGGCGGTTATATCTGGGCTTGCAAGAACTATGACGGTGACGTTATGTCTGTTATGGTAGCTACAGCATATGGCTCACTGGCTATGATGACTTCTGTTCTTGTTTCACCTGACGGCATTTATGAATACGAAGCTGCTCACGGAACTGTTCAGAGACACTATTACAAGCACCTTAAGGGCGAGGAGACTTCCACAAACTCTGTTGCTACACTGTTCGCATGGACAGGCGCTCTGAGAAAAAGAGGCGAGCTTGACGAACTGCCTGAGCTTATGAACTTTGCTGATTGTCTTGAAAAGGCAACTATCGAAACTATCGAGGACGGCGTTATGACAGGTGACCTTTATCTGCTTTCAACTCTTGAAAACAAGAAGAAAGTAAATACAGTAGACTTCCTT
>CALEJX010000146.1 GCA_937898375.1 uncultured Ruminococcus sp. | reverse complement strand
AAAAGAAAAAGAGCTACAGCGGAATTTATGCTCCTGACAGTAATATCACTATCACTGGCGACGGATCACTTTTGATCGTAACGCACGAAGTTGCACTGTATGCAAAAAACCTTACGATCGCAATGACAGCTCAGGGACAGCGTTCAGTAGACTGCGAAAGCTATGGCGCCTGTGTGATCGTCAAGCACGACCTTGTTGTTAAGGACAATAGCAAGCTGTGCGCTTATACTAATAACGCTTGGGCGGATATGCGTGGTATAGCAGTTGGAAACAACCTTACTGTTGAGGGGGCAAACGCCGAAGTTGAGGGTACAGCGACCTTACAGGATAAAAGTCAGAAGAGTTATACTCCTTGCATATTGTACACATTTTTTTCGAGTTTCATTTCGGGTATCGGTGTAAAAAATAGCATTTATGTAGATAAAGGAAAGATCTACGGCAAGTGCAATAAAAAAGTAGGAAATAAGGATATAGCCACCTCTGGAGTTGAAACAAAAAAAATCGTTATATCAAACGGCGCAACTGTTGACGGCTTCATCGACAACCTTGATAAGCGAGAAAGCGGTGAAAGCGGATTGGCTATCAGCAGTTCGCAAAACACCGACGGAATATTCTTTGAGGGAGAAGGTACGCTGCGTACTGGTGTCAGAACACCAGCTATAAGCGGCAGCATTGACGAGGCTTATAGAACGATGGTCCTTATAATACCAATGCATGAAAAGCCTGGTCTTAAAATACGAAAGATCTCGTCAAACAGCGAGTTTTCAAACTACAAAGCTTACGCAGAGTATCGTGCAGAAAAAGCCGAGGGCATCTATATCAGATATGCTAAATCTGCTATGAGCGGCACATTCACTGGTCAATGGTCATATTTTTCTGATTTCCGTACAATAACGGAGTTTTACTGGCCAGATGGCATAAAGCTTAACGATATATACGATGTTGCCTTCCAAACTGATGACCCGCTTGACGTGGTAATTCTTTCTGACGGACTTACTATGGATTTAGACCTTGACGAGGGTCGTAAGTCCCCGAAGATCATCGTTGAGAATGGTGTGACTTTTAAATTCAAGATGTCCACTGATAAAACATATAATTTCACAAATCTTATCGAGCTGAAAGGCGGCACGATAGAATTTACAAACAGTGCGATCGTGCGAGGACTTAACATCATAGGCGAGGGCAAGGTCATCATTAAGAGTGGAAACTATTCTGGAACGCTTGGCGACAATGTGATCTTGCAGATATCAGGCGGAAGCGCTGACTTCAATGACAACGGCAAGGCTGTAGACGCAAACGGAAACTCGGTACACAAGTACACCTACGTTGCAAAGGGTGCAGATGGCAATGAGTTTATAGGCACTGCTAACACACGTCAGCCGCCATATAACGATTTTTATGGCTATAACCGCTCAGAAATATTTCATGATGGAAACAAGCTTCATCTCTGGCTCAAGTCACAGGATTCCATTTATGGCGTTAATGCTTTTAAAATAAAAGCTGACGGCACCCATGAAGATGAGAACACCTATCTTAATCTGCGTTATGGAACGAATATCTTAGAGCATAGGATACCTTTTGATCCTATAACATTAAAATACTTTGTTGTGAAAAAGAACGACGTCGTTATGCTGAAAACAATGGAAAACGAGCCGTCCTCACTACAAGAAAAAGATATCCGAGTAGAATGGTATAGTGTTGAAAACGACAAGCGCACAAAAATAAATGCCCATGGCACAAGCTTGTATGCTGGGCGTATGGGCAACAGTGACAATGGTAAGCATTATCAGGCAGATGTGTATTATTCAGGCTGGGATTCCAAGCTCAGTCATTCCTATACTTATGACGCATATATCTTCATTGACGAGCCGGTATTTACTGCTCCTGACGAATTTCACTTGGATAAAAAGGCAAAATTCGAGGTCACAAACAACACACCAAATGGCGCAGTATGGCTCAAATATCTATGGGAAGTGAGCAAGGACGGCGGAAAAACTTTCACCGCCATTGACGGCGAAACTTCTTCTGTTTACGAGCCTACTGTAGAAAGCCAAATGAACGGCTGGCAGATAAGATGCAAAACATGGGTATCAACAGGAGACGGACAGAGAACTGAACCAACAGTTTTCGACCCTGTTACAATAAACTTCTCCGAAAAAGCACCGGTCATAGTAAAACACCCGCAAAGCGGTTCAACAAATGTTTCTAGCCAGCCTACACCTGTTAAGCCTGGAGAAATACCTATTGTAATTGAATATTACTATTTCTTCAATGTAAAAGCAACAGGCAGTGAACCGCTCCAATATCAGTGGCAGGAAAGCAGCGATAACGGAGAAACTTTCGTGGATATTCCATATACCAATGACAATTCACATTCATTAAAAGTGCGAAAAGAGAACAACGGAAAGCTTGTGCGCTGTGTTGTATCAAATGAATACGGCTCTGTAGTCTCAAATGCGGCGAAGCTTACAATATATTATTCTCCTGAATTTACAGCCTCACTCGGCAATGAGACCATAAACAGCGGAGAAAAGGCTAAATTCACACTCCCTATCGCTCAGGGAAATCCTTACGGAGCAGAAGTGATATGGCAGGTGAGCAAAGACGGCGGAAAGACTTTTGCAGACGTTACCGAAGCTGACGGAACGTTCTCCCTTGATTCAAAAACTGTGGACGGCAAGGAAGAATGGTCGACCACATTCACTACCTGTGCAACGAACGTAAGCTTTAACGGATATATGTACCGCTGTACGGTCAAGAACGCTGAAAATGCGGACTATGTGGGTACTTGGGTATCGGAGAAAGCAACGCTTACAGTAATAAGAAACTGCGCAGTAGACGGACATATCTTTGACGAGGGAACGGTCATATCCGAGCCGACTTGCGTCGATAAGGGTGTGAAGAGGTTTGAATGTTCTGAATGTTCACAGTACAAAGATGAGCCTATAAACCCATTGGGACATGATTGGAAAGAAGCGACCTGCACGGCTCCAAAGACCTGCAAACGCTGTCAGGCTACTGAGGGCGAACCTATCGAACACAGCTTCGGCGATTATATATCCGACGAAAACGGACATTGGAAGCAGTGCAGTGAGTGCGGAACTGACAGCCAAAAGGAACTTCACGCCTTCAAGTGGAATACGGAAGACGGCGAATATTGGCAGAAATGCACAATTTGCGGATATGAAACGAAAAAATCAGAGATATTACAGATATCCATAAACGGAACT
>CALEJX010000145.1 GCA_937898375.1 uncultured Ruminococcus sp. | reverse complement strand
GAAATAAGAACAAACTCGTAAAGTATATCTAATAGTATTGTATTTTATGATGTCTTGTAGTATAATGTACATATGACAAAAGCCGTAAATCAGATAAGAATAGGACAAATATATGAAGAAAATACTTATCGCTATTTGTGTGGCAGTGGGAGTATATTATGCGTTCAGTGAAACGATCGATGAGTTTTTATATCCTGAAAAAAGGCCAGGATTGAATACTTATGATACATACACTACCACAACACAGCAGACCACTACCTCAGTTACTCAGCAAACAACGACAGTCACTGATGAGGACGGATATGAGCCTCTTGATGATCGAAAGCCTGACTATGTTCAGCCCGTAAACCCCACATGGTCGAAAAAGACTTTTAACTGGACGAGCTATGACAAACGTTATACTTTTGAAATATCAATGAATATTCAGGACGATATGTATGAATATTATCATAGTCTTTTGAGATATTCTCAGGTGAAAGATTATTATAACTATGTAAGTGATGACAATAATCACAAGATCGTAAAACAGCTTGCAGACGAAATAAAAAGCCTTTGCGACCAATGCGGCTATGGCGAATCTGAGACTATAAGAGAAACTGCAAATTTCGTGCAGAACATAAAGTATGTTGAAGATATGACCTCAAAGGGATATGCTGATTTTGCAAAATATCCTCTCGAAACGTTGTATGACCAGTGCGGTGATTGTGAGGATTCCTCGATACTTTTGGGCGCTTTGCTCAAAGAGCTTGGCTATGGCTGTATTTTTATCGAGCTTCCTGAACACGTTGCAATAGGAGTTAAGGCGACAGATGACGCCCCCGGCACATACTATGATTACGAGGGAAGCCATTATCTTTACATAGAGACCACCAATTCCGGCTGGGATATCGGAACGCTTCCTGATGATTTCAACGAGGAAAAAGCTAAGATATACGATGTGTGGTGAAATTTTAAAAGCCCACAGATGCGATCATTATGATCGTGTCTGTGGGCTTTTTTGCAAAAAAGTCAAAATAAAATGCAAATACAAATGCCATATTAATTTTGGCAAATTATTTTCTCAATCCTGCAACAATGTCTCTTCTCATCATCATAACTTATCCCCACAAGCAAGACCTCGCCTGAATAATCCTTCAGGCAGTCAGGATAATTCTTGTCCTTTATCTGCTGTATCGCCGACTCAGCAGATTTGTTGTATTTCAGTTCGACTATCATCGCAGGGTTGCTGTTATTTCTTCTCGGCTTGAAAACAAGGTCAGCATAACCCTTGCCCGCAGGCAGTTCACGCTCGACCGTGTATGTCCTCTTTGCAGAGTAATAAGCAATGGAAATAACGCAGGAAAGAGAGTTCTCATCATTGTATTTCAAGATAGACGTATTCTCGCTGTGTGCCTTGTCGATAAGTTCGGCAACAGCCTGTTCGTCGCCATTTATAGTAGCCTGCAAAAGCTTGTCAGAAGCATTGATAGCTTTCATAACTTCTTCCCAGCCGCCGTCCTCAATAGAGTTTATAAACTCCTGAGCGACTTCGCTGTTTGGTATCCATACGCACTTTGTGTAAAAATCAAAAGTCAGATAACCCAGGTGAACAAGCAGTGTGAAAATATCGTCTGCACTCCGCAGAGTAGTCATATCATTCTGGAATTTCGTCGGGTTTATCAGTATTTTTTCGCCTGCTACAAGACGTGTTACCTTGTCTTTAAGCCCGTCAAAGTTCATATCAATGTAGACTTTCAGCGCCTCGTATGTTTCTGTAGAAGTCCAATAGCTGTCAAAATCGTGACCTGTCATTGACATTACCACTGAGCGTGGATTGTATGTTGCCACACCTTTTAAATTATAGCCGTCATACCAGCACTTAGTTTCATCAAAAGGCATATCATATTTTTGACAAAGCCCCTTGACTTCGTCCTCAGTAAAGCCTGTATACTCTGAATACTCACGAGGATTTGTCATAGAAACTTCTGTGAACATATTTAATGCAGAATGTTCGCCGTACTTCTTTATCGGCAAGATGCCTGTCATATATGCAAGCGCAACATAGCCTTGGTCTTTCAAAAGATTTCGCAGAAAGTCAAGATATTTTGTCTGAGCGTCAGAATCGTTTTTGTGTATGCGGAATATGCAGTCCCATTCGTCGATTATGAAAATAAAAGCAATGCGCTTATCAGCATATATTTCGCCTAACACAGATTGCAGATTATCCCAGTCAAAACAATCAACATCTGAAAAGTCCTTTTTCAGCTCGTGAAGCAGTCTGCGTCTAAGGTAGTCAAGCATTGCGTCCATAGTTTTTGAACGATCAAGAAAATCGACCATATTTATATGAATAACATTATACTTGTTCAGATGCTTTTCAAAGTCGGCGGCTCCCGATATTTTAAGATTAGAAAACATCTTACGAGAATCGCAGCCGCGACTATAATAAGCAGTGAGCATATTTGCGGTCATTGATTTGCCGAAACGACGTGGTCGGCTAACGCAAATGAACTGCTGTTCGGTAAAAAGTTTTGCATTCGTAAGCTCTATAAGGCCACTTTTGTCAACATATATCTGTGAGTTTATTGCACGCTGAAAATCAATGTTATCCGGATTAACGTAGATGCCCATTTGTACTATCTCCTTAAAAATATATGTTATTTATATTTTATCATATTTCTGCAGAAAAAACAAGCCATGATATGATTTTTTGGTAAAGGTGTAGCGAAAAATGTGTAGTAATGGTGCTTTTCTAACAGTTGTTACAATTTACTGAGCTCGTCCATCATTGCAGGACGTTTTTTATATAATTTTCTCCATTCCTCCGCAATTTCACTAACAACCTTTTGACCGCCAGATATTTTCTTCATTTTTCTCATTATAGCGACCATATCAGCGTAGTGTTTTCGTCCACCGGCATATGACGAGCTTTTCTCAAGCTCTTTTCTATATTTATAAAGAATTTGTTCAGGATAAATACTTTTTAAAACATCGACATACTCTTCCAAGAAAAATATTCCTGTGCTTTTTTTCAACGCATTTGAGAAGTCTGTCATATAGCTTTTCTTCATTGTAGTATTTCGCAAGATTTTGAGAAGGTGAAAGTTTTTTTTAATATATCTTCACGAAGTTTGCACCATTCATCTTCATTGTATTGCTGTTTCAACTCTCTGTATATATTCATATTTCCAACGGCATTTTTAAGAACTAGATCCCATATCTTCTTTAAGTAATTATCCTTATCTCCTGTCTTAAGATATATATCTTTTTTCTTTTCTATATAGTATGAAACAACGCCTGAGTTGTCTGCGTCTATGATTATTCCTTCATCAAGAAGTTGAATAGCCTTATCATACTCGCTGTTTTGCAGACATCTGTCAACATACAGTTTTCTTACATTAGAATATATGCAATATTTCTTAAATTCGTTTTCAATTATGTTTTCATCTAAATTTATGCCTGCAATAAAATCCAAATAAACGAGAGCCCATTTGTTTATAGCGTAATCTTTTTCAAAATCATCATCTAACTTTTCTGATCGTCTTAGCATTTTTGTATAAAAATCTAGCTTATCTTTTTCAAACTCTTTTTCTTTAAATTCGCTTATTATTACATCTTCTATTGGTCCATCAGAATAATCACATACAGAAACATCATGATGAGCAGTAAACCATTCGAACATTTTATGCTTGTCTTCATAGTTTGCTTTTTTTATTAGCTCCGACCATAGAAGCGTGATATCATTTTCAAACGCTTCAACTTTATAATCACAATCATATGTATCAATGTTACTTAGAGCAGTGAAGATATAGCAGGATATTTCAAATGCATTGATGTAGTTTTCGTTATCTATCATCATCCGCAGATCACCATCTATGATATCTTCGATTTCTTCTATAAAATCATTAGCACTGTATCGATCTAAAAAGTTTTCGTAGCCTGCATACCTTTTTATAATATGGTCTATCTGTTTAAAGTATTTATCAACATCAACATTTGTAAATAGTTTATTCTGAATGTTATAAAACCTCCTGCAAAGCTTGTCATCAGAAGCGAGTACCTCAGCTAAAAAAGAGCGAACAGTTTTATTGTCAGCATATGTGACAAGCTTTTTTATCGCAGTTTCTCTAGCTGCAATGTCCTCTTTAGTATGCGCAGGTTTGAACAAAACATCAGCTAAACTTTTTAGGACAAGTCCATTTTCTCTGCATTCGTCAAATTTGTAAAGAGCAGCCACCATATGCTTGCAGGTATTCTCGTCGCAAGCGTATGGGCAAGTACAATCCATATCTAATATTTCATTTTCATCATCTTCTGAAAATACTACCCTGACATTATAATCTTTATTTCCTGACACAACGGCTTTAAACTCGTTGTTGGAATATTCGATATCATGGACTGCACCATTTAAGAAATAATCATAACCTCTGTCATGTGTTCTCGTTGAAAAAAGCATTTCCACGCAATGTTCATTTTGTCACTTCTTCCTGTTTCAAATAAGGTTGATCTGTACCGGCAACAATTTCTGAAAAATAATTGTTATACTCATTATACCATTTTTCTGTAGCAAAAACAAGGTGTGGATAGGCTTGTGACACAGATAATATGATAAAGAATCTCTTAAAATATTTTTATAAAAAAATAAAACATATCATATTTGTACCGAGTTAGTTCGGTAAACTGTACCAAGCAGGTGTTATAATATATACAGAAGCTTGAAAAGGGAATAAAATCAAAAGACACACCACAGACCATTTTGGAACAGTAAACAGAACCTTAAAGGTGCTATAATAAGCACATAAGGTCAAGGCAGAGTTGATACGGAGGTAAGGCTATGAGAAAGAACACAAAGATTTTTAACACAGAGGTCATTGAAAGATTGGAACTGTCAGAGAACATTCCGCAGTTTGACGAGCAAAGAAAGGGTACGCAGGTAATCATAATCGAGGAGGGCAAAAAGACGGTGATATATGATAATTATTCCATGTACTGCGGCGCTGACGCAAGAAAGTGGAGGGTAGAGGCATACAATAGAACGGACGGCAGAAAGCTTGACAGATTGTGTATGTGCGGGGGCGTTTATCCTACAAGAAAAAGGGCTATAGCTGAGATAGACAGATTTGCATACAGAGGCAAAAATCTGGTGTTCTTTGTCCTGCCAATAGGTTTTACATATGACAAAAAGGCTATGATATGGCAGGATGAGGAGCAGTATTCCTGTGATGATAAACTCGTTCTTGCCACTAAGAAAGAGCTTGTGGAGGAAAGCAAAAAGCGCATGAAATTCATGACAGGCAGAAAGGGGAGCGGAAGAATAAACAGAAAGAAGCTCACCAAAACAGAAGCCAAGGCGCTGGCGGCGTTTGATGAGTTTCAGAAGTATCGTGAGGATAAGTGTTATCCATATGCTATCATAGGCGGCAATGCAGTGCTTTATGTTAGTCCGTACAAAAACGATTGGAAAGCCGAGCGTGAGTGCTTGGATATGAAAGGCGACGGTATAGACGGCTGTGTTTCAGCTTTTGTGTATAACAGTATCACCCCTGAAACAAGCGAGAAAGGAGGTATCTTTTTCAAGAAGATATCACAGTCTGTCGAAAAACGATGTTCGCCCCTACATATAAACAGCGTATTTACGCCATTTGTAGGGATCGGCTCAATTTCTGTTTCACAGAAATGCGACGTCCCACTTGTTTCGGACTTTTTCAACAAGCACCAACGTCCCTGACATTTCTCGGGGACGTTTTTTTATTTTGTCAACCGCCATAAAAAGAGTTAAATAAAAATTAAGAACTTTTGTTCGATTTTCTATTGTAAAACAGAAATTTTCGTGGTATACTATTATACATAAAGGAAAAAGGCGGTGAGAATGTGGATAAGATTTATGTTGCAATAGACCTGAAATCTTTTTATGCTTCGGTGGAGTGCGTGGAAAGACAGCTTGACCCATTGAATACAAACCTTGTGGTGGCTGACGAGAGCCGCACGGAGAAAACTATATGCCTTGCGGTCTCGCCGTCGCTGAAAAGCTTCGGGATATCTGGCAGGGCAAGGCTTTTTGAGGTAATACAGCGTGTGGAGCGGGTCAATAAGGAGCGTTTGCAGAAATCTCCTAAAAGACAGTTTGCAAAGAAAAGCTATATCTATTCCGACTTGTCCGACCCTGCCTGCGAGCTTGATTATATCGTGGCAACTCCGCAAATGGCGAAATATCTGGCTGTGAGCGCAAAAATATACGGCATTTATCTGAAATATGTGTCGCCTGAGGATATTTTCGCCTATTCTATCGACGAGGTCTTTATCGACGCAACGGGCTATCTTGGACTTTATGACGTTGACGGACGTGGCTTCGCACAAATGCTCATTTTGGACGTGCTGAAAACTACAGGCATCACCGCAACAGCAGGCGTTGGAACGAATATGTATCTGTGCAAGGTGGCAATGGATATTGTGGCAAAGCATATCCCTGCGGACAAAAACGGCGTCCGTATCGCTGAGCTGAACGAACAGCTTTACAAAGAAAAACTGTGGGGGCATACCCCTATCACGGACTTTTGGCGTGTGGGTTCAGGCACAGCGAACCGCCTTGAAAAGCTTGGCATTTTCACCATGGGGGATATTGCACGCTGGTCGCTGGACCATTATCTTATAGGGAAGCTTTACAAGGTTTTCGGCAAAAATACCGAGCTTCTTATCGACCACGCATGGGGTATCGAACCTACCGCCATACCTGACGTAAAGTCATATCGTCCCTCGAACAACAGCATTTCTTCGGGGCAGGTCTTGCAAGAGCCGTGTGATTATAAGCGCACAAGGCTTATATTGTGGGAAATGGCTGATATGCTGTCACTTGACCTCGTGGATAAGGGTGTTGTGACAAATCAGATAGTTCTCACTGTGGGGTATGATA
The DNA here is from genome assembly GCA_937898375.1 of uncultured Ruminococcus sp. Lineage (GTDB taxonomy): Bacteria > Bacillota > Clostridia > Oscillospirales > Ruminococcaceae > Hominimerdicola. The sequence continues at coordinate 829 of CALEJX010000145.1, read as the reverse complement.
AAGAAAGCTTGGCGGACGGTCACTATACGGGTGAGATAGTTTCTGACCACTATGGCAGAAAAATACCAAAGCACGCACATGGTACGCAAAATCTCGGCAGGCACACTTCTTCTACTAGAAAGATAATAGACGCAACCATGGCGCTTTTTGACCGAATAATCGACAAGACTTTGCTTGCAAGACGGCTTAATCTGGCCGCCTGCAATGTCATAAGGGAAGAGGATATCCCCGAAGCTGAGAGCTATGAGCAGATAAGCTTGTTTGATATGGCAGAAGCGGCGAGTAACGATAACAATGCCGAGGAAAAAGAAAGGGCGTTGCAGGAGGCAATGCTCTTGATAAAACACAAATATGGAAAAAATGCCATTTTAAAAGGTACGAACTATACTGAGGGTGCTACTGCAAGGGTGCGCAATCGCAGTATAGGCGGTCACAAGGCATGAAAGGTGGGCTTTTACAATGTATGACAATTATTATGACATAAAGCAGTTTTCACGTCCGCACTATGACGATCATCCGCCAATGTCCATATCAGACAGGGCGGCGCAGTTCAGCCCTTTTGCGGCTTTGACAGGCTATGACGCCGCCGTTGATGAAACTGCAAGATACACCGACAGCAGGGCAGAGCTTACCGAGGACGAGATAAACAAGCTCAATGACGATCTCAACCGCCTGCTTGATATGCTTGACGAACGCCCTGAGATAAGAGTGACATACTTTGTTCCCGATGAGAGAAAAAGCGGAGGCAGTTATCAGACCAAGACAGGCATAGTGAGAATTTATGATGACTATGCTAATGAGCTTGTTTTTATGGACAAGACGAGAATTG
>CALEJX010000144.1 GCA_937898375.1 uncultured Ruminococcus sp. | reverse complement strand
CATCGAAGAGAACGGCGTTTATCTGAGACAGTAGGATATATAAAACGGGCGGAGAGATTCCGTCCGTTTTTTTTGTACACAAAATAATACACTGTAGGGGAGCAGCGCAATTTCTGCTTTACAGAAATACGACATCCCCTTTCGGGGAGTTTCAAGGTTTGAATTTATACAAGCCATGTAGGCGAACAAATGCGGGCGAACACTGTTCGCCCCTACCAAAGTTTGTGGGGTTATCGAGGTTTGTGTGATAAACAATAATGTGAAACGTCGATAAGTGGGACGTCATATTTCTGCAAAGCAGAAATTGCGCTGCTCCCCTACATATTTGTATATGCAAACTTTTGCTAGATACGTTTATAAATACAAAGACCCCCTCGAACATTTCTGCCAAAGTGGGTCTTTGCTATGTGTGGGAAGTAAAAATTACTCGTCTGCTTTTTCAATAGCCGCAGTTTCGTAAATATACTTAACTGAGCTTTCTACGCCGTCAGCTGCGCCTGAGAATGTTGTTGAATCCTCGGCTGCTGTCTTAAGAGCGTCAAGTCTGTCGATAAGTCCCTTGAGATCGTTGTTATAGATATCAAGGAGCTTGCCGATACCCTCGTCCTTATACTTTGCCATACCGTCCTTAAGGGTCTTTGCGCCGCTTTCAAGCTTCTTAACGCCGTCTGAAAGCTGTGAGCCGCCGTCCTTAAGCTGACCGATACCGCTGAACAATTCTGCACTGCCGCTTGAAAGTGTTGTTGTACCCTGTGCAAGCTCTACAAGTGAAGAATAGATAGTTGCTGTACCGTCTTTAAGCTGCTTGCTGCCGCTGTCAAGCTGACCAAGACCGCTGTCAAGAGTTTTTGCACCGCTTGAAAGCTTTGATACGCCTGAGTTCAAGCTGTCAACGCCCTTATCAAGCTTGCTTGCGCCTGCCTGTGCGGAGCTTACGCCTGCGGAGAGGTTCTTTGTGCCTGCGGAAAGTGTAGCTGCGCCGCTGTTCAGCTCCTTGAGAAAGTGTACCGATTCCTGTATTAAGTGCGGAAGCGCCGTCATTTACTGTCTTAAGACCTGCATTAAGGTTATCAACGCCTGCAACAAGACCTGACTTCTTATCATTGAAGCCGTTGTATATCTGTGATACGCCGTCAACGAGCTGTTTACCCTCGGTAGCCATTGTGCCGATACCTGTTGAAACTTCGCCAAGACCGCTCTGTGCGCCCTGCTGATACTGGATAGAACCGCTTACGGCTTGGATCATTTCGTTGATGCTTGTATACTCTGCTGAACCTTCTTCGTAATTGCCGAGAAGCTGCTGAAGTCCTGCGAGTACCTGCTGGTCGTATGCGATAGATTGTGTAAGTGCATTATCTACCTTTGTTATGCCATTTGAAAGAAGTTCAACGCTTGCAGGGAGTGTCTGCACCTTTTCATAGAGTGTGGAAACGCCTGCGTTAAGTGTAGCAACGCCCTTTTTCAGTGATGTTGAGCCGTCATAGGTCTGCTTCGTTCCTGCGGCAAGCTGCTTTGAGCCTGTCTGGAGGTCACCAACACCTGTAACGAGCTTATTTGTGCCTGCAGCAAGGCTTGCGGCGCCGTTATTTACCTGCTGTGCGCCTGAGGATACCTGTGAAAGACCGCTTGAAAGTGATGATGAGCCATTCTTCAAGGTGGACATACCGCTGTTTACCTGATCGAAACCGCCAAGGAGGGCTGTTGAGCCGCTGTGTGCTGTGGAGATACCTCTCATAAGCTCGCCTGTGGAAGAATCAAGTGTCTTTGCGCCGTCACGGAGCTTTGTTGCGCCAGTGTTAAGCGTCTTTGCGCCGTCGTCAAGTGACTTAGAGCCTGAATAAAGCTTGTCGATACCTGTGATGAGTGTTCCTGAGGAATCTGAAAGCTTCTTGATGCCTGCGTAAAGCTCTGCTGTGCCGTCTACAAGTTCGTCTGTAGCGTCAGAAAGCTCATCAAGCTTATCCTGAAGATCGTCAGCGTCGCCGATATCGCTAAGGTCAAGCTTTGCGAAAATGTCAGATGTTGCAACTGTCAAAGCTGTTGTTGACTCGAAGTCCTTTACGTCTGCTGTAAACTCAACATACTCAGGTATCTCGATATCGTCGTTATCCTCAAGGTCAAGGCTCTTTGTCAGACCAGGCATTGCAACGCCTATGAGTATCTGTCTGCTGCCGTCTGAAATGAGCTTGCCGTTTGTTACCTCAACGTTTGAGTAAACGTCTGTGTCAAGGATAGCTGTTGTTGCCATAAGATATGGAACATAGATATCTGTTTTCTTGCCGTTTATCTTGACAGTTTTCTTATCGTTGTTTGTGTAGTCATATCTTACTGTGAGCTTACCGCTCTTGCCTGCGAGATCCTCAGGCTTTATCTCCTTGCCGTCAAGGGTATATGTTACCTTGATGTCAACAGGGAGCGCCTTATCGGTATAACCCTTATAGTAGATGTCTCCGCCCTCGGTATCCCATGTAAGTTTATCGCCGTTGGCTGTGAAGCCCTCGTCTGTTTTTACATTCTCGATATCTGTCAGGTCAGAAACGTCCTCCAGCTTCTTTACGCCCTGTGGGTTTTTCAGCCAGTTGGAAACAACTGTTTTTGTCTTGTTGCCGGAAGCGTCAGTGATAACGTAAACTGTTTCTTCCTTAGCCTGTTTTTCTGTATCGCTGTCTGACTTATCATTTTTCTTTGTATCTTTTGTATCTTTTTTATCTGAATCGTTCTTTGTTGTTGAGGCAGTGCTGTCAGCAGCGGAAGAGCTGTCTGACTGAGCTGCTGCATAAAGACCCGTGCAGCCTGCGGAAAGAAGTACGGCAAGTATGCCTGCAAGAACTTTTGAATACTTTTTCATAACTATATCTCCTTTACGATTAGTGTATTTCAGGAAGCTTATAAAGCTTATTTTCTTTTTTCTTCATGCCCATTGTGGTGTTGATTATTACCTTATCGAACAGCATAAGCATTGAAGGAAGTATGCAGATAACAGTTATCATACTGATTATTGCACCTCTTGACATCAGTGTACAAAGCTGTGAGATCATATCTACGCTTGAATATACGCCAACGCCGAATGTTGAAGCGAAGAAGCCAAGTGCGCTGACAATGATAGACTTCATTGAAGTGCTAAGTGCGATAGTAACGGCTTCTTTCTTATCCTTGCCTGCGTTACGCTCGGTCTTATATCTTGTTGTCATAAGGATAGCGTAGTCAACTGTTGCACCAAGCTGGATAGTACCGATTACTACCGACGCTATGAACGGTATGGTGGTATTCGTGAAGCACGGAACACCCATATTTACTGTGATAGCAAATTCGATAACGGCTACCAAAATGATCGGCAGTGAAACTGAACGCAGTGCGATAAGAATGATGATGAAGATAGCTGCGATAGAAACAACGTTTACTACCTTGAAGTCGTGGTCTGTTATATCGATAAGGTCTTTGGTCGCTGCTGCCTCACCGATAAGCATACCGTCCTTATCGTAAGATTTAAGTATCTTGCTAAGCTTATCGATCTGAGCGTTCTCCTCGTCGGAAGCCACCTTATATTCAGAACCTACAAGCATAAGCTGCCATTTATCGCTCTTGAGTATTTTTGTTACTGAGTCAGGAACTATCTCACGAGGGATAGACGGACCGATAAGAGTATCAAGTGACATTGAGAAGCTTACGCCGTCAACGTCGCCCATTTCTTTGAGCATTGAGTTTACTTCCTTTGGCTTCATATCAGCGTCAACGAGGAGCATATGGGTCGTTGCCATGTGGTATTCCTCATCAAGTTTTGTGTTTGCGATAACACTGTTAAGGTCTTTTGGAAGCGTATCGGTCAGGTTATAGTAAACGTTGGTGTTTATCTGACCATAGATCGCAGGGATAAGCACTACTATAAAGAGTACAATGAAAGCTGCATGATGCTTGATAATGAACTTTGCAGGCTTTTCAAGACTTGGAACGATATCCTTGTGCATTGTCTTTTCAAGAGCCTTATCAAAGACAAGTATCATTGACGGGAGAACTGTTATACAGCTGATAACGCCGATAACAACGCCCTTTGCCATTACGATACCCATATCCATACCAAGTTCGTAGCTCATGAAGCAAAGTGCAAGGAAGCCTGCGACTGTTGTTATGGAGCTTGAAACAACGGAGGTGATAGTTTTGCCGATAGCGACCGCCATAGCCTCTTTATTGTCTCCAGGGTTCTTTTCTTTTTCCTCTTTGTAGCTGTGCCACAAGAAGATCGAATAGTCTATGGTTACCGCAAGCTGAAGCACGGCTGCCAAAGCTTCGGTGATGAACGATATCTCACCTTGTATGAAGTTCGTTCCCATGTTATAGATTATCGCCATGCCCACGCTGAGCATAAAGAATACAGGAATAAGGAACGAGTCCATTGTAAGAGCAAGTACGATACTTGTAAGTATTACTGCGATAACAACGTACATCGGGGCTTCCTTCATTGTCAAGTCCTTGATATCCTCAACTACTGAGGACATACCGCTTACAAAGCACTGCTCGCCTGCGATGCTTCTTATCTCCTTGACAGCTTCAAGTGAGCCGTCGGCGGAAGTAGCTTCGTCGAAAAATACAGCCATCATTGTGGAGTTGTCTGTATTGAAGAAGTCGTAGATATCGTCCGGAAGAACTTCCTTTGGAAGTGAAACGTCTGCCAAGGTGTCATACCAAAGAACATCGCAAACGTGGTCTACCTTTTCGATCTTCTCCTTGACCTTTTCAACGTCTTTATCTTCCATGCCGTCAAGCATTACCAATGAAAAGCCGCCCTTTCCGAACTCGTCAAGCATTATATC
>CALEJX010000143.1 GCA_937898375.1 uncultured Ruminococcus sp. | reverse complement strand
AATACACTTTGAAATTTAATAGAAAATTTGGAAAGGTGAAAGCTATGGAAAGAATACTTGATTGGAACAAATATCTTGAAACTGCGGCGAAAATGGTTTCTGAGGGAATTGTTATGCTCAAAAATGAAAACAATGCTCTGCCACTTGATACAGACAAAGAGGTGGCTGTTTTTGGACGCATACAGTTTCATTATTATAAAAGCGGAACAGGCTCGGGAGGAATGGTGAACGTTTCTAAGGTCGTGAACATTCTGGACGGGCTTATGGATAATGGCGTAAAGGTCAATGAGAAGCTGCTTGATACATACAGAAAATGGGATAAGGAAAACCCATTCGACCTTGGGGAGGGCTGGGGCGGCGAGCCTTGGTCGCAGAAAGAGATGCCCCTTGACGAGGGGCTTGTAAAGGAGACTGCAAAAAGCTGTGAGACTGCCATTGTGATAATAGGCAGGACGGCAGGCGAGGAGCAGGACAACAAACTGGAGGCAGGCTCTTATTTGCTCAGCGGTGATGAGGTAGCAATGCTCACAGCGGTGAGGGAGAACTTCAAGAAAGTGGTTTTACTTCTCAATGTGGGAAATATCATTGATATGACCGATATAAACAGGATAGCGCCTGACGCTGTGCTTTATGTTTGGCAGGGCGGAATGACAGGCGGAAAGGGTACGTCGGACGTTTTGACAGGCAAGGTCAGCCCTAGCGGAAAGCTTCCTGACACTATCGCATACAAGGTTTCAGACTACCCTTCGGACGCTAATTTCGGCAGGGAGGAAAACAGGGATATTTACGCTGAGGATATTTATGTAGGATATCGCTATTTTGAGACTTTCGCTAAAGACAAGGTGCTTTATCCGTTCGGTTTTGGTCTTTCATACACTGAGTTTGAGATAAAGACGGAAAATGCCGAGATAACAGAGGGGGCTGTGAAGCTTTCTGTATCGGTGAAAAATATCGGCTCTTACAAGGGCAAAGAGGTAATAGAAGTCTACTGTGAAGCTCCGCAGGGCAGGCTTGGCAAGGCGGCGAGAGTGCTTTGCGGATTTGAAAAGACTAGGGAACTTGCACCGCAGGAAGAGCAGGTAGTAGAGATAACAGTGGATATCTCTAAACTTGCTTCTTATGATGATTCGGGGGTGACGGGCAACAAGTCATGCTATGTGCTTGAAGCAGGTGAGTATAAATTCTATGTGGGCAGTGACGTGAGAAGTGCGGAATATGCTTGCAGTTTTGAGCAGGGTAAAACTTTTGTTACAGAAAGGCTCGCTCAGGCGCTTGCTCCTGTGGAGAGTTTTGAAAGGATAAAGCCTGTTTATCAGGGCGGAGGATATGAGATAGCAAAAGAGGCTGTGCCTGTATCTGAGGTAGACGAAAGCGCTAGGCGTTTGGAGAAGCTTCCAAAAGAGATAGCTTACACAGGTGATAAGGGCATAAAGCTTTGGGACGTTAAGAACGGCAAGAACACAATGGACGAGTTCATTGCACAGCTTTCAGACTATGACCTTTCCTGCATTATAAGGGGCGAGGGTATGGGAAGCCCTAGGGTAACGGCTGGTACGGCTTCGGCGTTTGGCGGAGTGTCAGAAAACCTCAATGGTTTTGGAATACCTGCGGGCTGCTGTTCGGACGGTCCGTCGGGTATGAGGCTTGACTGTGGCACAAAGGCTTTCAGCCTGCCAAACGGCACTATGATAGCTTCATCGTTCAACAAGGAGCTTACAAGGGAGCTTTTTGCTCTTATGGGGCTTGAAATGGCGGCAAACAAGGTGGATTGTCTGCTTGGCCCTGGTATGAACATTCACAGACACCCTTTGAACGGCAGAAACTTTGAGTATTTCTCGGAGGATCCTTTCCTTACGGGAAAAATGGCGGCGGCTGAGCTTAAGGGCATGGCTGGCGCTGGGGTGACAGGTACGATAAAGCACTTCTGTGCAAACAATCGTGAGACAAACAGGCATTTTATCGACTCGGTGGTATCTGAGAGAGCGCTCAGGGAGATCTATCTAAGGGGCTTTGAGATAGCGGTAAAAGAGGGGGAAGCTTCCTCTGTTATGACCACATACGGCAGGGTGAACGGCTTGTGGACGGCGGGAAACTTTGACCTTGACACTGTGATACTTCGTGAGGAATGGGGCTTCAAGGGCTTCACGATGACGGACTGGTGGGCGAACATAAACGTTCGTGGAAAAGAGCCTGACAAGACGGACTTTGCGGCAATGGCGAGGGCGCAGAACGATGTTTACATGGTTTGTCCTGACGGAGAAAAGAATGACGACAACACGCTTGTTGCCCTTGAAAATGGCAGCATAGAGAGGTGCGAGCTTCAGAGAAATGCGGCGAACATATGCGGTTTTCTTCTTCACACTAATGCGCTTAAGCGTGCGGAGGGTATTGGTGATGTTGTCAGGGTGATAAACCGTGAGGACGAGGAGCAGGAGGACGACAAGCCTGTACAGTTTTACAAGGTCGACCGTGACATAACTCTTGACCTCAGTGATGTTGATACCACGAAAGGCACTTCTTACAGCTTTGTTCTTGATCTTTCAAACTTCGGTGTTTACAGGGTGATAGTTACGGCAAGCTCTACACAGAGCAAATTGGCGCAAATTCCAATGACGCTGTTCAGCAAGGGTACTGTGATCGGAACCTTGACATTTAACGGCACGGACGGCAAGGCTGTTTCCATGGAAAAGGAGACGCCTATGTTCTCACGCTTCACTACTTTCAGGATATATTTTGCACAGAACGGGCTTGACCTGCACAGTATCAGGTTTGAGCTGACGGATAAAAAGCTTTGATTTAAGGCTGGTGTTATGTTTTGTGCTAGTGAATAAATAGCAGTATCGGTCAGTAGATCCTAGAAGGGTTTACTGACCGATCTTTTTTTGTGTGTGGGGAATTTTGGACATAAAAAAGGACTATCGAATGACAGTCCTTAAAATTGGTTGCGGGAGCTGGATTTGAACCAACGACCTTCGGGTTATGAGCCCGACG
>CALEJX010000142.1 GCA_937898375.1 uncultured Ruminococcus sp. | reverse complement strand
GTCCTGCAAAAGAATAGCCTGAACAAGTGCCGACTGTGAACGTGATCTTTTACGCTCTATCTCCTCGATAGTAAGTCTGCATTTCTTTATTTCTCTTTTAAGCTGTCCTTTACTACTCACGTTATTGTCCTCCTTGCATTAATTTCCCATTTTATCAATGGAGTCAACAATTTGGTTGACTTCCTTATAGCCTTTGTCAAGATTTTCTGTGATATGGTCGAGAGCTTTTTTTACGTCCTCAAGCTTGCCCTGCATTTGCTCAGGGTACTTCACAAAACAATAATGAAGCTCGTTTATGGCTTTTTGCTCATCGGTGTAATCATCGATAAGAAACACCAGCGTTCTAGCCGCACCCATATCCGAAAGTATCATGTTATATCTCGTTGGAAGATCCTTGCCGCTTTCAAGATAGGTATCTATCTCCTCAGAAGCGGCAGAGAGATTTTCCATATACTTGCTTATATAAGTCTTTCTGACTTCCTCGGACTTGTCATTGTAAAGCCCGATAAAAACGAACAGCCCTATCAGTGCGACAACACAAATAACCATAGCCGTTATCATTTTAACCTTCATTATCTTTTCTTGATTCATCGCTGTTCGCCTCCTTTTTCTCGTTTTCCTGCATTTTCAGCCGCTGAACTTCCTTTTCAACTGCCTCCTGCATAAGCCTTTCCTTTTCTTCCTCAGCCGCTTTCAAGGCTTCCTCACGGCTTGAATATATCTTTATCTCGGCAATAGTCTTGACCTCATACACCGCCATGCACAACGTAGGGATTATCACAAGCAGCATAAGCAGTTTCTTCGACGAAGCAAATGACCCCAGCCACCTGAAAAATCTGAGCTTTCCGCAGTATCTTCCGATAATGCTGTCTTTCTGCACCATCACGCTGTCCTCCGTTTTGTTTGCATCACCCTTAGTAACAAAAGTTCCGTCGCTCAAAACTTCAGATATCCTGTGTGTGTTTATCTCGCCTTTAATGCGCTCGTCCTGAGAGTAGAATGAAATGATATCCCCTGCTTTCAGGCTGTCAGTATCCGTCTTTTTGATGTAAATATAGTCGCCCTCATGTATTGACGGCTCCATGCTGCCGCTGACTACTTTCAGAACACTGTAGCCGAAAAAGCTCGCCGTTCTGCCAGTGCAGCCACACACCATTATATACACCGTAACACTAAGCAACACCGCAAACACAGCAGAGCCAAGTATTGTCAAAGCTATTTTTACTATCCTCAACGCCTTGCCGATGATACCGACGCTCCCTCCATACTATTCTTTGCTGTATTTTTCTTTCAAATGCCTTACCATTCTTCCAAGTGCTGAAACGTGATACTCCTTGTAAAGCCGCTTCATCTCAGTGTCGATAGCTTTCTGCTCCTCAGAGGTGCGCTGCGGCGGAACAT
>CALEJX010000141.1 GCA_937898375.1 uncultured Ruminococcus sp. | reverse complement strand
GGCGACTTATCATGACACAAACCGCCTTTATAATTTTAACTTATAGAGGCGTTTTTGTCAATGATATAAATGCCGTTTTTTCACGGGAATTTTTGTGCGGTATTGCCCATTTTCTTTGACAAACAGAGGTTTTTGCGGTATAATAGCTAATAGCATTGATAGATAACGAGAGGTAATGACATGAAAAATTACAAATATGTTCTTTTTGACCTTGACGGCACGCTTACCGAGTCGGGCGAGGGCATAATAAATTCGGCGGTGTATGCCCTGAAAAAGTTCGGCATAGAGCCTGAAATGAACACCATGACCAAGTTTCTCGGTCCGCCGCTGAAAGACTCGTTCAGAGATTTTTATGGTTTTGATGATGAACAATGTCTGCAGGCTGTTAAATACTACCGTGAATACTACACCACCAAGGGCATTTTTGAAAATCGTGTTTACGAGGGCGTGGAGGATTGCTTGAAAATGCTGTCGGAGGCAGGTTTTCATCTTGCGGTGGCAACTTCAAAGCCGCAGGTATTTGCGGTGAAGATACTGGAGCATTTTCACCTTGCCCAGTATTTTGACTACATAGGCGGTGCTGAGCTTGACGGCTCTAGGAGCGTAAAGGCTGACGTTATCGTGCACACTCTGAAAAACTGCGGCGTCAGCGACCGCTCTCAGGTGATAATGGCTGGAGACAGGCATCATGACGTGCTTGGTGCAAAGGCTCTTGGCATCGATTGTATCGGTATGCTTTACGGCTACGGCACAAGAGAGGAGCTTTCAAATGCCGGTGCAGTGTATATAGCCGAAACGCCTGTAGACGCCGCAAAGTGGCTTCTGGAATAAATTTGACAGGTGTACAAAAGAGCGAAAACCTATTGCAAAAGTCAAATGTTTATGATATAATAAAATAAATTATTGTATGGCGGCTCAAGGAGCGACTTGCGGCTTTGCCATGATCAAGAGGAGTTGTTTTCTGTGATAAAGTTTCGCAACCACATTGGAACTATAGGTATATCCACTGGATATCTCAGACAGCTTATCTCGGATACTGCTGAAAGCTGTTTCGGCGTGGCAGGACTTAACGCCTATGGCGCAAAGCAGGGCGTTTCTGCAATGCTAAAGAAAGAGAACACCACAAAGGGCGTTATAATCCGTCAGGACGGCGACGAGCTTATCGTTGACCTGCACATCACTGTGAACTACGGCATAAATGTCGGCGCTATCGTTGACAGCATTATTCACAAGGTAAATTATGTCCTGACAGAGCAGGCAGGAGTAAACGTTAAGTCTGTTAACGTTTACGTTGACGAAATGACAGGCTGACTTGCCTTAGGATATCGATAAGAGTATAGGAGGAAAACTATAGTGATAAACGGAGCGTTGCTGCGTGACGCTATCATAAGCGCTGCACACAGCATATCTAACAAGAAAAAATCAGTTGACGAGCTTAACGTGTTCCCTGTACCGGACGGAGATACAGGAACTAATATGTCAATGACTATAACAAATTCTGTGGCTGAACTTGAAAATCTAAGCGATGACGTAGAATGCTCGGTTGTAGCAAGCACAGCCGCTTCTGCACTGCTGAGAGGTGCAAGAGGAAATTCGGGCGTTATACTTTCACTTATTTTCAGAGGCTTTGCAAAGGGACTTGCAGGCAAAAAGGAAATGGGTGCAAACGAGCTTGTCGAGTCACTGGAGCAGGGTGTTTCGGGAGCTTACAAGTCTGTAATGAAGCCAACTGAGGGAACTATCCTGACAGTTGCAAGAGAGTCTGCGGAGAAAGCAAGAGAGCTTCTTCACTCAACAAACGACCCTATCATCATCATGGAGGAAGTTTGCAGACAAGCTGAGCTTTCGCTGAATGAAACGCCAAAGCTTCTCCCTGCACTTGCAAAGGCAGACGTTGTTGACGCAGGCGGCAAGGGACTTCTCATTATCTTTGAAGCCATGAGAGATGTATTCAAGGGCGGCGAAATAGTAAAGGCTGACGCTCCTGCACCAAAACAGCAGGTAACAGTTGACACATTTGCGGCAACTGTAGGTCAGTATGATTGTGAGATACACTTCACATACTGCACTGAAATGATAATCACAAAGAAAGCTGACGCCGACGATTCATCAAAGCTGAGGGCTTATCTTGAAACTATCGGCGATTGCGTTGTAGTCGTTGAAGACGATGAGATAATAAAGGTACACGTTCACACCAATGACCCTGGCAAGGCTATACAGAAAGCTCTTGAATTTGGCTACATCAATCTGCCGAAGATAGAGAACATGAAGCTTCAGCACAAGGCAAAGCAGAAAGAAGCTAGACAGGAGTTTGTTCCTGCGAAGCCTGAAAAGCAGTACGGCTTTGTTGCAGTTGCGGCAGGAAACGGAATAGAAGCAATGTTCAGAGATATCGGCGTTGACTGCATTGTTAAGGGCGGACAGACCATGAACCCGTCCACTGAGGATATACTTGCGGCGATAATGTCATGCCCTGCTGAGACAGTTTTCGTTCTGCCTAATAACAAGAACATCATCATGGCGGCTGAGCAGGCTGTTAAGCTTGCAGACAGAAAGGTCTGTGTGCTTCAAACAAGGACTATACCGCAGGGAATGTCAGCAATGCTGGCATTTGACCCTGACGCTGATTTCAATACAAACCGCATTGAGATGACGAACGCACTTGAAAGAGTTTCCACAGGTCAGGTAACATTTGCGGCTAGAGATTCTGACTATGAGGGTCACTCTATCAAGCAGGGCGAAATACTCTGCATTGAAAACGGCAAGCTGGGCTTTGTAGAAAAGGACGTTTCAAAGGCGGCTTACAAGCTCACAAAGAAGCTTGTAAAGGGCGACAGCTCGTTTATCACTATCCTTTACGGCTCAGATGTTACAGACGAAGCGGCTGAGGCGCTACAAAAGCAAGTAGCTGCGAAGTTCTCAAATCTTGATGTAAACCTTATAAACGGCGGACAGCCTGTTTACTACTACATTATTTCTGTAGAATAAGATAGCAAGGCGGACGGCGTTGAGCTGTCCGCTTTTTTATGGAGGAAATATGGACAATGCTGTGAAGATAAAGTGCCGAAAGTGCTTATTAGAGGACATGGACGAGAATGATTTTCTCCGTGATATGCGTTCGCACATTGCAGCATATCCTGCGGACAAGCGAGTATCGGAGGAAGAATATCGTCGGCGGTTGGCTTTTTGCAAGGGTTGCGACAAGCTTGTGGACGGAATGTGCATTTTATGCGGCTGTTATGTTGAGCTGAGGGCTTTGAAGATAGGTATGCGGTGTGCGGATATAGACAAGAAGTGGTAAAGGCATAATGTACAGTAGGGGCGACCTGAGGTCGCCCGTCGAAGTAACAAACCTTGATTATTACATTTTTTTGCAACGCAATAACTATCCCACCTCACCTGTAGGGGACGGCGTCCTCGACGTCCCGTTCTGAGAGGTAACACCGTGATTTTGGTATCTTTGATGTTGAATTATTCGGGTGACATTCTCCAATAATTCAATGGGCAAGAAAAATCGGGACGTCGAGGGCGCCGTACCCTACGATGTTTCGGGCAGGTTTGCTGTGCCGCAAAATCGCTTCGCTCTTTGCGGATTTTATTTTGTATAAGGATATAGAAAAAGCGGTGCAGGAGTTGTTCTCCGACACCGCTTTGTTTTATTGTTTTTGTTTGTATTTCTTCTTTTTCTTTTCTGCACCGCTTGGTCGGCTTGCGCCGAATGAGGCTCTGCCAATTTCTTGTGAGCGAAGTCGAACAAGAAATTTACTCCGACATCGCCTCTTCCATTTCCTTGATAAGCTCCCCGAACATTGCAAGTGCTTCATTGATAGGCTGAGTTGTTGCCATATCTACTCCTGCGCCTTTAAGCAATGAGATAGGATCAGTAGAACAGCCGCCTTTCAGGAAGCCTATATAGTCCTTTACGGCAGGCTCGCCATACTTCAAAATTCTCTGTGAAAGTGCGATAGCCGCAGAATAGCCTGTTGCGTACTGATAAACATAATAGTCATAATAGAAGTGCGGTATTCTCGCCCACTCCAATTTTATCTCGTCATCAAGCACTATTCCGTCGCCGAAATAAAGCTTATTAAGCTTGCCATAAAGCTCATTCAGACCCTCGGCTGTCAGGCTCTCCCCTGCCGCTACCATTTCATTTATTTTCAGCTCAAACTCTGCGAACATAGTCTGGCGGTAAAGTGTGGTACGGAACTGTTCAAGAAAGTAATTTATAAGATACGCTCTCTGCTTTTTATCCTCGGTATTTTTCAGCAGATACTGCATAAGAAGCGCCTCATTGCAAGTTGAAGCCACCTCTGCCACAAAGATAACATAGTCAGAATATACCACAGGCTGATTTTTATTTGACAGGTATGAGTGGATAGCATGACCCATTTCATGCGCCAGCGTGAACATACAATTTAGCGTATCCTTATGGTTGAGCAGTACATAAGGGTGAACTCTTGCGCCTGCGGAATATGCTCCGCTTGTTTTGCCCTCGTTCTCGTAAACGTCTATCCAGCGGTTTTCAAAGCCCTCTTTGAGTATTGCAAGGTAGTCCTCGCCCATAGGTGCAAGAGCTTTCAGAACAGTTTCCTTGGCTTCCTCAAAGGTTATCTTCATATCTGCGTCAGGGACTACAGGAGTATAAAGGTCATAGAAATGCAACTCGTCTACGCCCAAAAGCTTCTTTCTCAGGGCAACATAATCATACATATAGTGCATATTGTCATGAACGGCTTCAATAAGATTTTTGTACACTGAAACAGGCACTTCTGTTCCGTCAAGAGCGGCTTCAAGGCTTGAATCATATTTTCTTGCCTTTGCGTAGAAATTCACTGCTTTTATCTGCGCCGACAGTGTTGCCGCACAGGTGTTCTTGAACTTATCGAAAGTGCTGTACATAGACTCAAAAGCCGACTTTCTCAGCACTCTGTCCTCACTCTGCACCAGTGGGATATAACTGCCATGTGTGACCTGATGAGCCTTGCCGTCCTTATCCACAGCGTCAGGAAAACGCAGGTCTGCGTCAGAAAACATAGAGTAGATATTCTCAGGTGACTGACCCATTTCTCCGGTAAGAGCAAGAATTTTTTCCTCAGCTTCCGACAGGATATGAGCCTTTTTGCGGCGAA
>CALEJX010000140.1 GCA_937898375.1 uncultured Ruminococcus sp. | reverse complement strand
TGCTCAGCCAGAGGGTTGTTCTGATCCATGAACTGTGACAATGGAGAAGAACCGAAGAACTCTCTGATAGCCGCAGTGATAGGTCTTATATTGATAAGAGCTGTAGGAGTAACGACCTCAGTGCCCTGTGACTGAATGTTCATTCTCTCACGGATAACTCTTTCCATTCTTGTGAAACCGATCCTGAACTGATTCTGAAGAAGCTCGCCTACCGAACGTATTCTTCTGTTGCCCAGGTGGTCGATATCGTCAACAGTACCAACGCCCTCGCAAAGGTTGAGGAAGTAAGAAACTGTAGCGATGATATCATCGATAGTGATGTGCTTTGGAACAAGGTCGTCAGCCTTAAGTCTGATGTTCTCCTTAAGCTCCTCCTCGTTTTCGGAATCCTCAAGAATTTCCTTAAGAGCCTTGAATGATACCTTTTCGTTGATGCCAAGCTCAGTGCAGTCAAAATCAACATAAGCGTTGATGTCTACCATGCCGTTGCCTATGATCTTAACTTCGCACTCTTCCAGCTTTGTAACAGCCTCGCCTGTTGCAGAAGTAAGATGTTCCTTTACCTCAACGTCAACATAAGCTTCCATAACGCCTGCGGTCTCGATCTCCATTGCCTTATCAAAGCTGATAAGATCGCCTGCATCAGCCATTACCTCGCCTGTCATAGGGTTTACGACAGGTCTTGAAAGTCTGTGACCTGAAAGTCTTGAACCAACGCCAAGCTTCTTGTTGTACTTATATCTGCCAAATCTTGAAAGATCGTATCTCTTAGCGTCAAAGAACAGGTTGTTCAGGTGAGTAACAGCAGAATCTACTGTAGGAGGCTCGCCCGGACGAAGCTTCTTGTAAACTTCAAGAAGAGCTTCCTCTCTGTTAGCTGTCTGGTCTTTCTGCATGATAGTCTGAGTAAGTCTTTCATCAGGACCGAAAACTTCCTCGATCTCCTCATTAGTACCAAGACCCAGAGATCTCAGGAAAGTAGTAAGAGGTATTTTTCTGTTTTTATCTATTCTGACATAAACGACGTCGTTAGAATCCATTTCATATTCAAGCCAAGCACCTCTGTTAGGGATAACAGTGGTCTTGAACAGATCCTTACCTGTCTTGTCCTTGTCAAAAGCGTAATAAACGCCTGGTGAACGCACCAACTGAGAAACGATAACACGCTCTGCGCCGTTGATAACAAAAGTACCGCTATCGGTCATTTTAGGGAAGTCACCCATAAATACCTCGGACTCCTTGATCTCGCCGGTCTCGGTATTGTTAAGTCTAGCAGTAACTCTCAGCGGCACTGCATAAGTTACATCTCTCGCCTTGCACTCTGCAACAGAATACTTAGCCTCTTCATCGAAATGGTATCCAACAAAAGTCAGTTCCAGCGTACCATTATAATCGGTAATAGCAGAAACATCCCTGAAGACCTCCTTCAGACCTTCATCGAGGAACCACTGATAAGAGTTCTTTTGCACTTCAATAAGGTTAGGCATCTCCAGAACCTCATTGATCTTGGCAAAGCTCTTTCTCGTGTTCTTACCAAGTTTTACGTCCTTGACATTCACCATAGGCTCAATCACTCCTTAATTTATTTGGAAAATACATTTATATTATAGGGCAACACCGCACAAGGATTGTGCGTAAGATGCGCCGTCAGATTTTCTGTTAGCTTGTATAGAAACGACGCAGGAATACTTCCGTATTTCAAGGAGTTTCTGTGCAAGATAACAGAAAATCTGCAAGCAGATTGTGTGCAAAGCCGCTAGGCGTGCCTTGTGCGGTGTTGCCCTTGTATTTGCCAGTGGTTTTGGCGGTGTTTTCCATGATTTTCAGCACTCAAATGCACATGAAATAGGTGGAAAACTCCATTATGATACAGTATACTATTATATAATATCCGCAAGCCCTTGTCAAGCATTTTAGCTTACACTTCTCGCCGATTTTCCTATTTTCTCCGATTTGAACAAAAATCGCACAATTCGACACGGAAACTTCTACTATTACCAATGTATTATCAAATCGTAAATTTTTTCGTTT
>CALEJX010000139.1 GCA_937898375.1 uncultured Ruminococcus sp. | reverse complement strand
CTCAGAGCCGTTAGCCTCGATTCTCCAATGCCTGCCGCCTGCACCTTTTCCGTCACCGACTGTTTTGGAATTGATAAGACTTTCTGAAACGCCGATAGACTTAAGATAGCTTACTACCTCGTTTCTTGAATTGAATTCACCCATGTAAATCCACGCATGATCTTCGCCATATGGATTCTGAGCCACCACTACCGAACCGGGAGTAATATTTGAACCGTCGGCACACTCCCAATACGGACGGTCCGTGGTCTTAATATTCTGCTTTTCAACATCGACTTTTGAAGTCACACCGTCATAAGTGATTGTGCAGTTATCGCTGACTGTCAGCCAGTGATCGGTATCCACAGGAACGGGGTTGTTCCATGAAAATCCCGATGTTTTGTATCCAAGCTGCGTCAGCGTATAGTACACAAGTCCCGAACAGTCGATGCCGAGATTGTTTATCGTCCGTACCGACAGCGGAGTATACTGACCCTGATTGTATGCGTACCAGTATCCCTTATTCCCAAATGTATACGGAGAACCGAGAAGCGTCGCCGCCTTTGCGATCACCGTATCGGAAGACGGAAACGCAGAGTTTTCGGTCGAAGTACTTGCGGCATTTGCTGTTATCGCTCCGCTCACAGATGAACCGAGCATAGAAAAAGCGCAGAGTCCTGCCATTAACCCTGCGCTGAGTTTTCTCAATATTTTTGATTTTGTTTTAAACATATATTGCATTTCTCCTTTTCATTTTTGCAAAGAAAAAGAGCCGAAATTTCTTCGGCTCTCTGTTTATTAGTATTTCGTTTTATTCGTGTAATTCTTCATAGCTATAATCGCTTATCATTCTTCCATCCGCAATATGGTTTTCATCAATATCAACAACCTCTGTAAAACCATAGTTGTAGTCAAGAAAAGCGCCTGCCTGAGTATCAAGAACATACCATATTCCGTCAACTTTCACTATATTGGCAACGTGTCCGTATATTCCTGAGTCAGTCCAGCAAGCATAGCAATCAAGCCCTATACCTTGACAGATTAGGTATGTCTTGTATGAATAATTCACGCAAGTACCCGAACCGTTTTCAGTCATCCAGTTGTATACCGCTTCTGCCTTGCTGTAGTCAGAACCATCATGCAATAAGTTTCTGCCAATACCCATATACCTTTCTTCCTCAGTAGGCTCCGGTGCAGGCGGTTCAGTCTGCGGCTTTGGTGTAGTCGTAGTCGGCGGATTTGTCACCGCAGGTTTTGCCGTTGTAACCGGAGGAGAAGGGTTGTTATTCTGAGGCTTATTGTCAGACGATTGGTTATTCTGCTGCGCACCGTTATTGCTCTGATTGTTATCGGACGGCGAATTATAGGTCTGCTGACTATTCTGCGCAGGCTGTACGTTATTTTCCTGACCGTTATTATTCTGCACGGAATTGTTTTGTCCCTGAATTGAGTTTCCCGAAGCACCTGACGAACCTGATTTCTTTGTAGTAGTTACAGTAATACCCGTCGGCTTTGAAGATGAGGATACCGTCTGCGAACTCTTTTTCGTAGTAGTTGTGGCTTCGCTTGTATCCTTTTCTTCTTTTGCCGATGAAGTTTCCGCAGTATCTTCGCCAGCCGTGCTTTCGGAAGCAATTGCTGTAGTAGTTCCCACTTTGGATTCTGTATCGTCTATCTGTCCGCAAGCCGTGAGCAGCAGACTGCATACAGCTAAGATCGTTATTGCTTTTTTCATGGTATCACCCCGATAAATTTGTTTCTTTAACGATAGCATATAACCGCCGCAAAATCCAGTGATTTTTGGTTTTTCTACCTATTCAATAAATTAAAAAGCCAATCTTTGTACTACATTGCTATCTCAGGCTCAGGTTTATCCGCTGGTCCGTCCGCCATTTCCTCATCGGGAGTATTTTCTACCTCAATTTCCGTAGCCTGCATTTGCTCCAATACGATAATGGGAGTTTCAAACATTTCGGAATATTTCTTGATCTGATCATCGGTAAGTGAACAGCTGTCCCATTCGCCGTATTCGTTCATATAATTTCCTGAAACAAAGAAAGTTCCATGTACAAGAACATTTCCCACAATACGATTAGGCTGTGAACCATTAAGCAGGAATTCATCGTTGCACCAAGCAATCGCAGTTTCTTTCGGCTCAAAATATATAGGTTCGATACACCCTCCGACTATTGCCTGCATATCGTGAATATCATCGCCGATTTCCTTTTCATACGGCGCTTTTTCAGGCTCAATAACAAGTATTTTCATTTACAAAACCTCCTCATCTTCATTGCAATAATCCCACAGTGGACACTCGTTACAGTCATCATACATTGAACATGTTCGCTCTATTTCTTCCTCCGAGATACCGCAGTCACGGCGTTCTGTTTCAGGAGCATTGCGCCATATCGTAAGCGTCACTCCGCTATCATCGCACTCCGTTTCCACGCTTACGGGATTTTCGTTTTCATCAAAAAGCCCCGAAAATACGGTAGTTCCGTTGGTTGTGAGTACCTGTGCAAAAATAATCTTTCTCATAAAATTATACCTCCAAATTGTCTGTTTCATCGTCAAACAGCGAAAGCTGGCGAACCACCTGTAATCTCTCGCTTGTATCGTAATTGGATATGAGCAGCTCCGCATACTGACAGCCGCCGTCGTATCTCTGTGCCAGATTATTCAGTCTGCTGATCTCCTCAATGTGAATATTAGGCTTATCCCATATCTCACGGATTTCTGGACAGTCATTGTAGGAAACAAGAAACTTGCCCTTGATATCCATTAGCGAATCCCTGAGCCTAATATGATCCTTGGTTTTAAAACCAACGTCTTTGTAGTAGTTTTCGGTTGCAAAGTACGGTGGATCGCAATAAAAAAAGCTGACAGGGCGGTCGTACTGCCGTATCAGTTTTTCAAAGTCTTTATTCTCAACTACTACCTTCTGCAATCTCCTTGCTGCCAAGTCTATCATCGGAAAGTCCGACCATATTGAATGCGGCTGACTTGCAAAGCTGTCAAGTCCCGAAGCATAGCTGTATCTAATAAGCTGATAAAACTTCGCCGCCCTGTCAACATCACAAAATCTGCTGAACAGACCTCTTTTATGCAAACTTGCTATTAAATCAAAATCCTCACGGGAATTTAGGACGTATCTAAGTTTGTATTTCAGCTTATTCGGTTTATCCCTCACACAGCGGTAGAGGTTTGCAAGATTTCCGTTAAAATCGTTGTATACCTCAAAATCCATACCGGGCGGTTTGCGAAAAAGCACCCAGCCTGCACCGCCGAAAACCTCGATATATCGTTCATAGTAAGGCGGAAATCTTGCAAGTACTGCGTCACGCAATGCCTTTTTACCGCCTAACCATGACATAAAACTGTTCATGAAATTCCTTTCCGTCGTTTAAAGCCAATGACAGAAAGA
>CALEJX010000138.1 GCA_937898375.1 uncultured Ruminococcus sp. | reverse complement strand
TCTATCTGTCCGTTTGTCTGGACTTTTGCTCGCTGAGGGAAAGTGATAGTCATATAAAAAATTAGAGGATGTCCTTACCATAAAGAATGGTCGAGATTATAAACAGTTTGGTGATGGTGATGTTCCAGTTTATGGGTCTGGCGGTATTATGACTTACATAAATACGGCTGTTTACGACAAGCCTTCAGTACTAATTCCAAGAAAGGGTTCACTTGATAAGCTATATTATGTAGATACTCCATTTTGGAATGTTGATACCATTTTCTACACGGATATTGATACTTCATTGGTCGAACCAAAATATATTTATTACTATTTAGAAGGACAGCATTTGGAAAGGTTAAACAAGGCTGGCGGTGTTCCAAGTTTAACACAGGCTGTGTTGAACAAAGTGCAGCTCCCCATCCCTCCCCTAGAAGTCCAACGTGAAATTGTCCGAATACTTGACAACTTCACATTGCTTAAAGCGGAGCTGCAAGCGGAGCTGCAAGCGAGAAAAAAACAGTATGAGTATTATAGGGATTCATTACTTTCAAAGTATGAAAGTGTAAGCATAAAATCAATAGAGTCTTTGTGTAAAGTAACTGCTGGCGGAGATGCTCCAAAAGATGCAATGTCGAAAGACAAGACGGACGAGTATAAATTTCCTATTATCAGTAATGGTGTAGGTGAGAATGCTTTATATGGATATACTAATCAAGCTAAAATAATGGAACCTGCAGTTACGGTGGCTGCGAGAGGTACAATTGGGTATGCTGAGTATAGGGATTATCCCTACTTTCCTATTATTCGTTTGCTTTCCCTCATTCCAAATGATACGGAAGAATTAGATACTAAATTTTTATATTACTGTTTGCAGGGAAAAAAATATAATGTGCCTACTACTGGAATACCCCAGCTTACGGCACCTATGTTAAAACAGGTTGAGATACCCCTTCCTAATATTAGTGTTCAAAGAAAAATAGTTGGAGTTCTTGATAACTTTGAGCAGATTTGTAATGACCTAAATATAGGCTTACCTGCCGAAATCGAAGCACGACAAAAACAATATGAGTATTATCGTGACGCACTTCTGTCTTTTGATAATTCATATTTTGTTAACGTAGAGAGAGAGAGAGAGAGAGAGATGAGTGGCACAGCGGATTGATCAAGCTGTGGCAGTATGTGTTTGGGTATGTACCAGTTAAACTGAAAGATATTGCTACAATTAGCCGTGGCGGTAATTTTCAGAAAAAAGACTTCGTAAAAATAGGAAAGCCTTGTATTCACTATGGTCAAATGTACACACATTTTGGTGTTTATGCAGATAAAACATTAACTTTTGTAAATAATGATGTATTTGCAAAGTCAAAGACTGCAAAACCTGGTGACATCGTTATGGCAGTTACAAGCGAGAATGTTGAAGACGTTTGCTCTTGCACTGCATGGCTCGGCAATGAAGAAATTGCTGTCAGCGGTCATACTGCAATAATAAGCCACAATCAAAATGCAAAATATATGTCTTATTTCTTCCATTCTGCTTCTTTTTTTGAGCAGAAGAAACGATTAGCACATGGTACAAAAGTAATCGAAGTAACGCCTAGTAAATTAGGTGATATTAAGATCTTGTTGCCAACTATACAAGAACAAGAACGAATTGTATCAATCCTCGACAGGTTCGATTCATTATGTAATGATATTACATCTGGCTTGCCTGCCGAGATCGAAACCCGTCAGAAACAATATGAATATTATAGAGATAAATTACTCAGTTTTTAGTAATTAAGTAAAGGAGGCGGCTATTGTGCCATATTTCAATATTGTCGCACAGACAACAGAAAACACCGTTGTTACAGAGTATGAGCCGGCAAAAACACGTTCTAGCAACTATCAATCTGAAGCAGCATTGGAAAAAGAATTTATCCATATGCTCACAGAGCAGGGCTATGAATATCTTAAAATTCATCATGAAAAAGATCTTATCGCAAACCTGCGTACTCAGCTTGAAAAGCTCAATGACTATCATTTTACTGAAAATGAATGGGAAAGATTTTTCAAGGATTCAATAGCAAATCAAAACGAGGGTATCGTTGAAAAGACACGAACGATACAAGAAGATAATATCAAAAATTTAAAGCGTGACGACGGAAGCACAAAGAATATTACTATTATTGACAAGAAGAATATCCACAATAATTTTTTGCAGGTCATAAATCAGTATGTCATCGGTACAGCCGAGGGTGCAAAGCACGACAATCGTTATGATGTTACTATCCTTGTAAATGGTTTACCCCTTGTTCACGTTGAGTTAAAACGCAGAGGTGTAGCTATCCGTGAGGCGTTCAATCAGATAAACCGATACCAGCGTGACAGCTTTTGGGCAGGAAGCGGTCTGTTTGAATATACACAGATTTTCGTTATCTCAAATGGAACAAACACCAAATATTATTCTAACAGCACTCGATTCAATGCAATAAAAGATGCAAATAAGAATTCAGCAAAGAAAGGTAAAACCAGCAATAGTTTTGAGTTTACGTCTTTCTGGGCAGACGCAAATAATCGTGTCATTCCCGACCTGATAGACTTTACAAGAACATTCTTTGCCAAACATACGATCTTGAATATCATTACTAAGTACTGCATATTTACATCAGAAAATATGCTTATGGTAATGCGACCTTATCAAATAACCGCAACAGAACGTATTCTTAACCGAATCGAGATCGCTAATAACTACAAAAAATATGGCACTATCGCAGGCGGCGGTTATATATGGCATACAACAGGTTCTGGAAAGACGCTTACATCATTTAAAACAGCAAGATTAGCCTCATCTCTCCCCTATATTGATAAAGTGCTGTTCGTAGTTGACCGAAAGGATCTTGACTATCAAACGATGAAAGAATATGATCGTTTTGAAAAAGGTGCAGCTAACAGCAATACCTCCACCGCTATTCTGAAAAAACAGTTGGAAGATATTAATGCTCATATTATTATAACCACCATCCAGAAACTTGCAACGTTTATCAAGAAAAACAAAGACCACGAAGTATATAATAAACACGTTGTTATAATCTTCGACGAGTGTCATAGAAGCCAGTTCGGTGATATGCACGCTGCCATTGTAAAAAGCTTCAAAAAATATCACCTGTTTGGGTTCACTGGAACTCCTATCTTTCCTGCCAACACAGGAAGTGTTCGCAAACCACAGTTCTTCACAACTGAGCAAACTTTCGGAGACCAGCTCCATACATATACGATCGTTGATGCTATCAATGATAAGAATGTCCTGCCATTCAGAGTTGATTATGTAAAAACAATGGATATGGGTGAAGATATTGATGACGAACAGGTGTGGGACATTGCCCGTGAAAAAGCTATGATGGCACCTGAAAGAATCAGTCTTGTCACAAAGTATATTCTTGACAATTTTGATAGAAAGACCTATCGTGGCGATAAAACCTATATCTACAATGCACTTACCAACATATCAGAAGTTGCTTCGAGCAAAAATGGCACAGTAGAGGAGATAAAACAAAAGCAACGTATAAGCGGTTTTAATTCTATTTTCGCAGTTGCGTCTGTGCCTATGGCAAAATTGTATTATCAAGAATTTAAGAAACAAATGTCAGCTGACCCTACAAAGCAACTCCGTATTGCTACTATTTATAGCTATGGTGCAAATGAAGCTGAATATGACGAGAATACAAGTGGTATCCTTGATGAAGAGAATTCTGAAGATACATCAGCACTTGACCAATCCTCAAGAGACTTCCTTGAATCAGCCATAAAAGACTATAATGAAATGTTTCATACAAACTATTCGACTGACAGTGACAAGTTCCAGAACTATTACAAGGATGTATCGCTCCGTATGAAGAACAAGGAACTTGATCTACTTATTGTTGTAAATATGTTTCTGACAGGATTTGACGCTACAACATTGAACACATTATGGGTAGATAAAAATCTGAAAATGCATGGGCTTATTCAGGCTTTTTCAAGAACCAACCGAATCCTTAACTCAATTAAGACCTTCGGTAATATTGTGTGCTTTAGAAATCTTCAGAAGCGTGTCGATACTGCTATATCACTTTTCGGAGATAAAAATGCTGGCGGTATCGTACTTATGAAAGGATTCAAAGATTATTACTATGGCTATGAGGGGATTGACGGCAAGCCACACCCTGGCTATATTGATATGGTCGATGAGCTTACATCAAAGTTTCCACTTATAGAACCACAGATCATAGGCGAACAAAATCAGCGAGATTTTATTTCTCTCTTTGGTGCTATTCTTCGTATGAGAAACCTTTTGTCTGCTTTTGATGAATTTGCAGATAAAGAATTGATCAATGAACGTGACCTGCAAGATTATTTAGGCAGATACCAAGACCTTCGAGATGAATGGAACGAAAGACGCAGCAGAGGTGAAAGCACAGACATTATCGATGACATTGTATTTGAAGTTGAACTTATCAAACAGATAGAGATCAATATAGATTATATTCTTATACTTGTCAAGAAATATCACGATAGTCACTGTGAAGATAAAGAGGTACTTGTTTCAATCAAGAAAGCCATTGATGCAAGTCCTGAGCTTCGCAGCAAAAAAGCTCTTATTGAAACCTTTATTGCTGGTATCAATGATGTAGAAGATGTTATGTCAGAATGGCACGACTACGTTGTAGATAGACGTGAAGAAGAACTTGTTCAGATCATTAAAGACGAAAAGCTGAAAGAACCTGAAACACGAAAATTTATAGAAAATGCATTCCGTGACGGTGAAATCAAAACAACAGGAACAGACATAGATAGGCTTATGCCTCCTGTATCTCGCTTTGGTGGTGGAAATAGAGCAGTAAAGAAACAAAGTGTTATCGATAAGTTGAAAGCTTTCTTTGAAAAGTTTTTCGGTGTTGGTGGTTCAACAAAATTTACTGATGAAGATGAACCCTAATATAAAGTATGTTCCATTTTAAATTCAAAATAAAATATCGCAATTTCATAAAAAATTAAACTTGTTCCATTTTAAATTCAAAATATTTTGTGTATACTTGTAATAAAATAACGAATGTTCCATTTTAAATTCAAAAAAACTAATAAAATCGGGACAAAAACAGCCCTGTTTGTTCCATTTTAAAATCAAAATAAACAATTTTTGTAAAATTACAATTCCCCAAAAAAACTCAAAAACTCAAAACTGCAAAATCCAAAAATAATGAACATTATTGCTGACACAAAATAACAAATAGCATATAACCATCGGGGCAATACAAAAGCGTATTGCCCTGCGTTGTATGTACGAAAGGAGCGGCAAATGAATTATTGTGAGATAAAGAAAACCGATATCGCCAATGGCTCAGGGGTGAGGGTCACGCTGTTCGTATCAGGTTGCAGGCACCACTGCAAGGGCTGTTTTCAGCCTGACACTTGGAACTTTGACTACGGCAAACCTTTCACCGATACCACCACAGACGAGATAATGACTGCCCTCTCAAAGGGCTATATAAAAGGACTTACGCTCCTTGGCGGCGAGCCTATGGAGCCTGAGAACCAGCCTGAGCTTACAAAGCTTCTCCGCCGTGTGAAAACAGAGCTTCCCGACAAGGACGTGTGGTGCTACACAGGCTGTACCCTTGAGACCGACCTGCTTGCAGGCTCGAAGTCCCCATACAGAACGCAGTACACAGACGAAATGCTGAGCCTTATCGACTACCTCGTTGACGGCAAGTTTGTCCTTGAAAAGAAAAACATCTCCCTGAAATTCAGAGGGTCTGAAAATCAGAGGATACTTCATAAAAAAGACGGCATATGGCTGCCCTGTGAAGATATGTAAACAAAACCGCTCCCCGTGAAAATTTCATGGAGAGCGCTTTTTATTGTAAGTTGAAAATGACATAGCCTTTAAAATATTTTACTGTACAAAGTACGTCAGCAAAAAATATTTATGCAATCCGCTGAAATTATACTAAACCTATTGACATTGTAGGGATTATGGTGTATCATACAGTATCATATGGAAAATGAGGTGATATTATGTCCATTAAAGAGGTAGCCAAGATCGCAGGAGTATCCGTGTCAACCGCCTCGAGAGTTCTGAGAGATCCCGATCATCATTGCTCATCGGAAGAGGTGAGACAAAGGATATTGCAGGCTGCCCGTGAACTTGACTATGTTCCAAATGAAGCGGCAAGGTCATTGAAAAGCGGAAAAACAGGCGCTAAACAGGTGTATTACATCGACATTCTGCTTACCCGTGTCATCTCCGATGAAAATGACCCCTTTTTCACCGAGTTACTGCGCCTTGCCGAGATCGAGATACGCAGAAACAACTGCATTGTTTCAAACATATGGTACCGCAACAATTTTTCAAACGAAAAATACTGTATGTCGGAAAACGCTGAGGACGATGTGGCAAAGCTTTACCAAAATAGAGAGCACAAGTCTGGCGGACTTATCATCATCGGCAAATGCTGTTCAAGGGTGCTTAAAGCATTGGAGAAACACGAAAAAAATATCGTGTCCATAAACCGAAACTCAACCAATTACGAGGTCGATGAAGTCTTGTGCGATGGACGGAAAATTGCGCTTTTGGCAATTGAACAGCTTGTGAAATTCGGACACACCAAGATAGGCTATGTGGGCGACTGCCACAATGAAATGCGCTTTATCGGATATCAGGAAGCGCTTACAAAATACCGCCTTGATTCGGATATCGACTATATTTTTGACACTCTCCCAAGTGAAGAGCATGGCTATAAGGCAATGGAGTATTTTTTGAAACAGCCAAACCAGCCAACTGGGATATACTGCGCAAATGATATCCTTGCCGTGGGAATGTTGAAATGCCTGAATAAACGAAGAAACCGCTATTATACGCCGTCTGTTGTGTCAAGCGATGATATTGCCGAAGCGCAGTTTACAAAGCCTATGCTGACAACAGTATCACTGCCAAAAGGAGAAATGGTACGATTTGCGCTTATACTTCTCCTCGACCGAATAGCAGGCGGTCATAAAACCATATCACGCCTTGAAGTGGAGGGAACTCTCGTTTTAAGGGAGAGCTGTCTGCCGGTTTCAAAAGCCAACGAACCCGAATATTATATCTAACTTCGACACACAGAGTTTTTTCTGTGTGTCGTTTTTGTCTGCATGACAACTATGCAACCTTTGATGTATATTGTATATACCGAAAGCAAAACCGCTCCCCGTGAAGATCTCATGGAGAGCGGTTTATTTTATTTTGTAGGGGCGACCTGAGGTCGCCCACCTATGAAACTTTTGCGAGATAACTCTACAGCCCTACTTCTCAGACTTTGTAAAGAATATAGCCTTTATAAGCTGGATAACAAGCATAGAGCCAAAGCTCAGAATGTATATCCATGCAAACTGCATACCCGTCATGTCTGCTATCTTGAAAAGACCCTTGAGCGGTGGAATAAGCAGAACGGAGTTTAAAAATACCATTCCAAGACCGAACGCCATAAGACCGAATTTGTTGTTGAAAAATTCCTTTGAGAATATAACAGGACCGGTTTTCTTGCATGAGAAGCCATGGAAAAGTCTTGCAGAGCAAAGCACTGCAAATGCCATTGTCATGCCAAGAGCTGCGCTTGTCTTGTTTCCAATAAGGAAAGCCGAAGCCACTGCAACAGCTATAACGCAGCCATACAATGCTATCTCGCCCATGAACGAGCGTGTGAGGATAGACTCGTTTGCGTTTCTAGGCTTGCGCTTCATAACTTCCTCAGTGTGCGGTTCAAGTCCCAAACCGATAGCAGGGAGCGAGTCTGTGAGCAGATTTATAAACAGCAAGTGTATTGCCGCAAACGGAACAGGAAGTCCAAGCAAGGAGTTGAAAAGCACCACGAGAATTGCCGCAAAGTTGCCCGAAAGCAGGAAAAGTATAGCCTTTTTGATGTTCTCGTAAATGTTTCTGCCGTTTCTTATCGCCTTTACTATTGTTGCAAAGTTATCATCTGCAAGCACCATTGAAGCGGCGTCCTTTGCGACCTCTGTGCCTGTGATACCCATTGCAACGCCTACGTCAGCCTGCTTTAAGGCAGGTGCGTCGTTCACGCCGTCGCCTGTCATGGAAACTATACAGCCGTTTGCCTGCCAAGCTTTTACTATCCTTATCTTATGCTCAGGTGTAACACGGGCGTAAACTGCCTTGTCTTTTACAAAGTCAACAAGCTCCTCATCTGAATAAGCGTCAAGCTCGTGACCCTCAACAGCCTTTGAATTATCGTCCAAAATGCCTATCTCACGGGCAATGGCAGAAGCCGTAACGATATGGTCGCCTGTTATCATAACAGGCTTTATGCCTGCCTTGCGGCACTCTGCAACAGCCGCCTTTGACTCCTCTCTCGGAGGGTCCATCATTGCAATAAGACCGATAAATTCAAGGCAGTCCTCGTCCTCTGGACAGACAGTGTCGCCCTGAAACTTCTTCTGAGCAAATGCAAGTATACGCAGACCTTTTTCTGAAAGCTCTGCCACACGCTGAGTGATAACAGCCTTTTCCTCGTCGCTTGAAGTTATCCTGTTTATGAGAACGTCAGCCGCACCCTTTACATAAAGCACCTTTTCGCCGTCAATAACGTGCAAAGTCGACATAAGCTTTCTGTCTGAATCGAAAGGTATCTCGGCAATTCTCGGGAGCGTTTCTCTCACCTTGTCAGTGTCTATGCCAAGCTTTGTGCCAAAGTTGATAAGAGCCGTTTCAGTAGGGTCGCCTATCTCAACGCCGTCCTTGCAGCTTGAATCGTTGCAAAGTACCATGGCTCTTGTCATTATCTTGACCTTCTCGTCATCAAGCTCCACAGCGTCAGTGTCGATTATCCTGCCGTCTACCATTATTTTTCTAACTGTCATCTTGTTCTGAGTAAGAGTACCTGTCTTGTCAGAGCAGATAACGGAAACGCTTCCAAGTCCCTCAACGGCTTGAAGCTTTCTTATGATAGCGTTTTCCTTTGACATTTTCTGTGTGCCGAAAGAAAGCACGATAGTAACAATAGAGCTGAGAGCCTCTGGGATAGCCGCAACAGCAAGTGCGATAGCGAACATGAACGAATCCATAAGCTTGCCGCCACGCAGCATACTAAGTCCGAACACTACTGCGCATACTATAAGGATAGCAATAGAAAGCTTCTTGCCGAACTCGTCAAGGGTGTTCTGCAGAGGCGTTTTTCTTTCAGAAGCGTTCTGAATAAGAGCTGCTATCTTGCCCACCTCAGTGTCCATACCAACTTCGGTGACAAGCATTTTTCCTCTGCCATATGTTACAAACGAGCCTGAGTATACCATATTTGCACGTTCAGCCAAAGGTTTTTCGCCCTCAATGTCGCTCATATCCTTGTCAATATTAACGCTCTCGCCTGTGAGCGCAGACTCATTCACCTGAACGGAAGCGCACTCTATGAGCCTGCCGTCTGCACATATCTGGTCGCCAGCCTCGATAAGAAGAATGTCACCCACTGCGATCTCCTCAGAGGGGATAATGACCTTTTCGCCATTACGAAGTGCCTTAGCCGTCGGCGCAGAAAGCTTTTTAAGATTTGTCAGGGATTTTTCAGCCTTGACAGTCTGAACTGTACCCAAAATAGCGTTCATTGTAATAACAACAAGTATTACAGCACAGCTCTCAACGTCTTTCATGAAAGCGGAAACTATCGCCGCAATAATGAGTATAAGCACAAGAAAGTCCTTATACTGCTCTAAAAATATCATAGGAATGGACTTTTTCTTGCCCTCTGTGATAACATTTCGTCCGAACTTTTCGCAGTTTTTCACTGCCTGCTCCGTAGAAAGACCATTTTCACCCGATGAAAACTCGGTATAAAGCTGGTCAAGCTTTTTCTGATACTGCTGCATAAAATACCACCTTTTTTATTTTTCCTGTAAACATTGCCGATATACCCCTACAAGCCTCCTTTTTCATAGGCTCAGTGCAACAAACGCATAAAAAATCGGCAAGACGTTTATTGGGTAAACTGCGCCTATGGCAATTTAATCAATAAAAGTCTCGCCGTTTAGATATGCAGCGGTCCCACATCGGAACGTATTGACGCAAACATAAACGGATCTCTCCGCCAGCTACTCTCTTTTACTATGAGGTTATTATAACCTATAATTTTGATTTTGTCAATAGTTTTTTATATATTTTATTGTAAAATTCGCAGCGTAACACTTGATATCATTTTTAAGCAACACCCTTGATTATTATTCCAAAAGGTGCTATAATAGCATTGGTGATAATAATGAAAAGGAAAATACTTGTGGGGCTGCTTGCCGCCGTTATCTTTTTGGCTTGCGCCCTTGTGATAAATATAACCCCGAAAGTGGAGATAGGCTCAGTTGTGCTCACCTGTGACGGCAGCAAATATGAGCTTCCCGGCACTGAAAAGACACGATACTACAATGGCAAGACTGAAAGCCTTTCTGCTGACCAAAGCTTTGAGGATCTGCTCTCTTCCGTGCCGTCATTCAACGTCAAAGCGGCTGTGGATAAAGACGGCAATGTGACCCTTAAAACCCCTATGTCCGTAGAAGCCACAGGGGACAGGCTGGGCGATGTGCTTTACACTGTCTACAGCTATGACGGAAAGGTGCTTGCAAGGGAGTCCAAAAAGCTTGAGCTTCCAAAAGAGGATATAGATGGCTGTCTTGTGAAAATAAAGATAACATGGGGCAAGAAAGATACAAGCTATCTTGAAGAAGATTACTGGTTTGCCGCAATGTACAACATTGAAAGATAAACACAACATCTAAATGTAGGGGCGACCTCAGGTCGCCCGAGC
Organism: uncultured Ruminococcus sp.; assembly: GCA_937898375.1. Classification (GTDB taxonomy): domain Bacteria; phylum Bacillota; class Clostridia; order Oscillospirales; family Ruminococcaceae; genus Hominimerdicola. Next base: position 47 of record CALEJX010000138.1, on the reverse strand, counting down.
TTGTTGAAAAATTTCGAAACAAGTGGGACGTCGCATTTCTGTGAAAC
>CALEJX010000137.1 GCA_937898375.1 uncultured Ruminococcus sp. | reverse complement strand
ATACACACTTTGTCAACAAAAAACGAAAATGATAAAGGTATCAGACACTACAGAAATAGCTGTGGCAAGTTGTAAAATAAAATGGCACAAAAAAGAAGACTCAAAGAGAAACTCATGGTATAATGTAAGTGACTAAACAAACACAACCAAAGGAGAATCACAATGAGTCATTTAGATTATACACTCAAAAGCAAGAAAGGTCAACACCTCAGCTACGAAGAAAGGCAAAAAATCGAAATATTGTTAAAGGCAGGACATAAGCCTGAAGAAATAGGCAAGCTCCTTGGAGGACGCAGCAAGCGAACTATACAGCGTGAAATAGCACTTGGAAAGGTAAAGCTGCTAAACAGCGACCTGACATACAGAACAGAATACAGCGCCGATGCGGCACAGAATAAACGCAACTACAACAATACTGCAAAAGGTCCAAGACTAAAATTAGGGGCTAATTTCAAGCTGATAGAGTTTATTGAGAATAAGATAATAAAGGATAAATATTCGCCAGCCGCAGCGCTTGCAGAAGCAAGGAAAAAGGGTTATGAGGTGAATTTCTGTGTGAAGACACTTTACAATTACATAGACGAGGGGCTTTTTGTCAAATTGACAAACGATGATCTGCCTATAAAGAAAATCGGTAATAAAAGACCGTATCACCATGTTAGAACTGCATACACTCAAAAAGGAAAAAGTATAGAAGAACGACCCGAAGAAGCCGAAAATAAAGAAATTTTCGGGCATTGGGAGCTTGATACAGTGGTGGGCAAGCTGAAAACAAAATCAGCACTTATGGTAATGACCGAACGCTCAAAAGGGATAGAGATAATCCGTAAGATAGAGAGTAAAAGTCAAGAGTGTATTGTTCGTGAGCTTGATAAGCTCGAGCGAAAGCTCGGCACAAAGAAATTCAGGGAAACATTCAAGACGATAACCTGTGACAACGGCTGCGAAAACCTTGATTTCAAGGGAATGGAAAAGTCTGTTCTGACAAACATTCCAAGAACGCAGGTGTTTTACGCCCACCCCTACAGCGCATGGGAACGTGGTGCAAATGAGTGTGCTAACAAACTTATCAGACGTTTTATTCCCAAAGGAACTGATATTTCAAAACATTCTAAAAAGTTCATAAGATATATCCAACACTGGATGAACCATTATCCAAGGAAAAAGCTCGCATGGCTTTCTCC
>CALEJX010000136.1 GCA_937898375.1 uncultured Ruminococcus sp. | reverse complement strand
GGGCCAAAGGTCATGGAACACATTGTTGACTGCGTATTATATTTTGAGGGTCAGCGAAATCTCACCTACAGGATACTGAGGGCAATCAAAAACCGTTTTGGCTCGACCAACGAGATTGGTATGTTTGAAATGGCTGACAGCGGTCTGCTGGAGGTGGAAAACCCCTCTATGATGTTTTTGGAGGGCAGACCAACGGACGCATCGGGAACTTGCGTTGCCTGCATAATGGAGGGCACAAGACCTGTTATGGCAGAAGTTCAGGCACTTGTATGCAAGAGCGTGCTTGCTTCCCCAAGGCGCACCGCCACGGGCTTTGACTACTACAGAATGGCGATAATAATAGCTGTGCTTGAAAAGCGGCTGGGCTACTTTTTCGGTGGGCTGGACGTTTACATCAACATTGTAGGCGGACTAAAGCTTGATGACACAGCGGCTGACTTATCGGTGGCTTTGGCGCTTTATTCGGGGCTTACGGACAAAGTTATAAGTGACAAGCTTATCGCTCTTGGTGAGATAGGCTTAGGCGGTGAGCTGAGAAGCATTTCCCACTGCGAACAGCGCCTTGCAGAGTGCGAGCGAATGGGCTTTGAAACTTGTATCGTCCCTACACACTCGCTGAAAAGCGTTGACACAAGCAAGTTTTCAATGAAAATAATAGGTGTGCGCTCCATACGGGAGGCGTTCAAAGCTATAGGCTGATAGGCTGATATATGACAAAAGCGGACGGAAGACAAATTCTTCCGCCCGTTATTTTTTTCTTATGTAGAAGCCGCACGCTCACCCATTATGTCGCTTCTGAGAAGCCCATAGATATTGAAATCTGTATAGATATTCACAAACTTTGCCTGCCGCTTTGTTCCCTCGCAGGTGAAACCGCATTTTTCCATTACTCTGTTTGAAGCCACGTTTACTGTCATGACCTCTGCTTCAAGTCTTTGAACGCCTGTTTCCTCAAAGCAAAATCTTATGACACGCCTGAGGGCTTCTGTAACAAAGCCCATATTCTGATATGCCGCCGAGATACGATAGCCTATCATAGCCTGTCTGTCATTCTCGATATTGAACAGGTTTATCTCCCCTGCCAGACGGTGATTTTTCTTCAGCTCTATCCCCCAGCTTATATGATCCTTTTTGCCGTTGTTCAGCGTGCGCCCGAAAAACAGCGACGGCTCTCTCTCCTGCCTTGTCATATTTCTGCCCCAATATTTATAAAGGCGCTCGTCTGCCATATAAGTTTTCATATCTTCTGCGTCTGCGGCGGTTTTCGCTCTGAGTATGAGCCTTTCTGTTTCAAGCACAGGAAAATGAGAAAAATAATGATCCATATCCTGCAAAATAAACACTCCCTACAACATAGGCAATACCGCATAAAGACCGCCTTTCGGCTTTGTATGCACAATCTTTATGCGGTGTTGCCTATAATAAAATTTCCCAAGTCTAATTTAAATTATACCATAAAGTTCATCAAAAATCAAGTGTTTTTGAACAAAATACACAAAAAAGCAGAAAACGCCCCGAAACAAGTTCGGGACGCTCTCTGTTCTATAATCTGGAGAATTAGAAATCAACTTCTGTATCGTAATAGCAGCACTTGAGGAGCTTTTCCATTTCTTCCTGTGAAGGCTGACGTGGGTTAGAGCCTGTGCAAGCGTCTGCGATAGCGTTCTTAGCGATCTCAGGGAGTCTCTCAAGGAATACGTTCTCAGGAACGAAGCCCTGCTCACATGGATAGCTGTCAGGACCATAGTTCTTGATGCAGTGAGGGATGTTCAGCTTATCGTTCATGCCTCTTACATACTCGATGAGGAGTTTTACCTTCTCGTCATCGTTTGCGCCGCCAAGGTGCATATAATCAGCGATAACGCCGTATCTCTTCTTAGCTGTCTCGTCCTTAGCGTTGAATGCGATTACCTTTGGCAGATACATTGCATTAGCTGCGCCGTGAATGATATGTGCGCCATAGTCAGCGAAAGCTGCGCCTGTCTTATGAGCCATTGAGTGAACGATACCGAGCAGAGCGTTTGAGAATGCCATACCTGCAAGACACTGAGCGTCGTGCATTCTGTCTCTTGCTGCCATATCGCCGTTGTAAGAATCAACGAGATCCTTCTGGATCATTTCGATAGCGTGGATAGCAAGTGGGTCTGTATATGCGCAGTTAGCTGTTGAAACATAAGCTTCGATAGCGTGTGTCAGAGCGTCCATACCTGTATGAGCTGTCAGCTTCTGTGGCATTGTCTCTGCAAGCTCAGGGTCAACGATAGCTACATCTGGTGTGATCTCAAAGTCAGCGATAGGATACTTGATACCCTTATCATAGTCTGTGATGATAGAGAATGCCGTTACCTCGGTAGCTGTACCTGATGTTGAAGAAACTGCACAGAAGTGTGCTTTCTTTCTCAGCTCAGGGATACCGAATACCTTACACATATCTTCAAATGTGCAATCAGGATACTCATACTTGATCCACATAGCCTTTGCAGCGTCGATAGGTGAGCCGCCGCCCATTGCTACAATCCAATCAGGTTCAAAGTCGAGCATAACTTTTGCACCGTTCATA
>CALEJX010000135.1 GCA_937898375.1 uncultured Ruminococcus sp. | reverse complement strand
TGTTATAAAGCTCGGTCTGCACGCAAGCGAAGTCGTGGAAGAGCAAATGTTGGGCGGCTTTTATCACCCTGCATTCCGTGAACTTTGCGAGGGCAGAAATTACCGCAGGCTTATAGCAGAGGAGCTTAAAAAGCACGGCGATATAAGCGCTATAGCTTCCGCTGTGATATCTGTACCGAAAAGGCAGATAAGCAAGGCAATAGGTCAGAAAAAAGCCAATATAGAATACTTCAAAAACCTTGGTGTCAATATAAAAATTGTGGATCACGAGGGTAGCGAAAAAATAAAGATAAACGAAATCATAATGAGGGGCGGTGAAAAATAATGTATCTGAAATCTCTTGAATTGCAGGGTTTTAAGTCTTTTCCTGACAAAATAGAACTGAAATTCAATAAGGGTATTACCGCAGTTGTCGGTCCTAACGGCTCGGGCAAGAGCAATATCGGCGACGCCATGCGCTGGGTAATGGGCGAGCAATCCTCTAAAGCCCTAAGAGGCGAAAAAATGGCAGGCGTTATTTTTCACGGCACTCAGACAAGACCGAAAGCGCCTTTTGCTCAGGTAACTATCACCATAGACAACGAGGATGGCGCACTTGAATATGACAGCGACACCGTATCAGTATCACGAAAGCTTTACCATAACGGCGACAGCTTTTACATGATAAACGGCAAGGAAGTAAATCTGAAAGATATCGTTGAACTGTTTATGGACACGGGTCTTGGCAGAGACGGTTATTCAATAATCGGTCAGGGCAGGATAGCAGATATCGTAAACGGAAAATCTAACGACCGCCGTGAGATATTTGAAGAAGCGGCAGGTATATCAAAATTCCGTTCCAAGAAAAAAGAAGCTGAAAAAAAGCTGGCGGCGGCTGAGGACAACATCTCCCGTATCAATGACATTATGGGCGAGATAGAGGGACGAATAGGTCCGCTGAAAGCGCAGGCTGAAAAGGCAGAAAAGTTCAGAGTTCTTGACGAAGAAAAGAGAAAGCTTGAAGTTTCCGTGTGGGTGCATAAGCTCAACGAGTATATGAGCCAAATAGCAGGCTATGAGGAGAAACTTTCTGCTGTAAAAAAAGAGTATGAGGTCATCACGCAGGAACTTGAAAGCATTGAAGATTACATAAACGATAGCTTTGCAAAGAGCGCCGAAAAATCCGAACTTGCTGACAGCTACAAAAATCAGATACATCAGGTGGAGCTTGAAAACTCTCAGGCACTGTCAAAGATCGCAGTATATGAGAATGATATTTCTCACCTTGAAGATAATATTTTGAAGCTCAAAGAGCAGATAAACGAATCGAACACGTTAAAATACTATCTTGAGGCTGAGCTGAAAACACGCAGACAGAAACTTGAAGAACTTGACGAGAAAAAAGCCAAACAGAATAAAGCTGTAGAGAGCAAGGAAAAAGAGCTTACTGAGCTTATTGATAAAACTGCACTATCTGATAAATCTGTCAGTGAAGCGGGAAGCTTTATAAATGAGCTTTACATGAAAAAGTCGGAAGTTTCATTCAGACTTGAAAATGCTAAGAACAGCCTTTCGGATATTGACGAGCAGACCGAAAATTCCCTTGAAAGAAAAAAACAGCTTGAAGAACATTCAAAGCTTTCTTCAAAGGAATTAAAAGAACTGCGTGAATCTAAAAATAAGGCTGATGAAAACAAGCAGGAGCTTGCAAACCGCATGAGCGGACTTGCAAAGCTTCTTGAAACAAGAAACACAAAGCTTTCAGAATGTCGCAAAAATCTCACAGATACGGAAATACAGCTTCGTGATGTTGAGAATAGGATAAAAACTATAGCCGACCTTGAAAACTCCATGGAGGGCTTTCAGTTCAGCGTAAAGCACATAATGAAAGCCTCACAGCAGGGCAGGATAAGCGGTATTTGCGGCACTGTTTCACAGCTTATATCTGTTGAAACAAAATACTCTGTAGCCATTGAAACTGCCCTTGGCGGAGCGCTTCAAAACATTGTTGTAAACAACGAGGACGCCGCTAAGAGGGGTATCCGACTTCTGAAAGAAAACAGAGCAGGCCGTGCAACATTCCTGCCTGTTACGTCAGTTCGAGGAAACAGGCTCAATATGCCGCAGCTTGAAAATGAGGACGGCTTTGTGGCTTTAGGCTGTGAGCTTGTTAAATATGACAGCCAATTTGAGGGCATAATCAACAGCCTTTTAGGCAGGATATGTATAGCGGAGGATATCGACAGCGCAACTCTTATCGCAAAGAAATA
>CALEJX010000134.1 GCA_937898375.1 uncultured Ruminococcus sp. | reverse complement strand
AGGTCCAGGGGCACGCCCCTGGTCAGGGTCAAGGGGTGAAACCCATTGCAGGGTCTAGGGACAGAGTCCCTAGCGGAGCTTGAGGCAGAGCCTCAATAGGCGTAAGCCTACTAAGCGGTGCAGACATGAAAAAGAATAATGTCAAATTTTCTTCTATCACATAGCAAATATTGAAGTACAAAACTGCACCGCTTTACTATATCCTTATACAGAGTAAAATCCGCAAAGAGCACAGCGATTTTGCGGCAATACAAACCACGGCTAAAACAACGCCCCAGATTAGTATAGACTAAATTAAAAAAAAGTTCTCAATAATAATGTTGACAAGTTTAATTAAATGGTGTATCATTATAAGAATAATAATTTAAGAAATCAAAATGTTTGCGGGAGGTTAATTTATGCTGGATACTAATGTAAACAATAAGTTTGGTAAAGAGGGTCTTACCTTTGACGACGTTCTCCTTATCCCAGGCGAGTCGGATTGTACACCTGATATGGTGGATATCCATACACACCTTACTAAGGATATCGTCCTCAATACACCTATCATGACATCTGCTATGGATACCGTTACAGAGTCAAAAATGGCTATCGCTATCGCAAGAGAGGGCGGTATCGGTATAATCCATAAGAATATGACTATCGCTCAGCAGGCAGAAGAGGTGGATAAGGTAAAGCGTTCTGAAAACGGCGTTATCGTTAATCCTTTCTCTCTTACAGCCGATAAAACTGTAGCTGAAGCTGATAAGCTTATGGGCAAGTATAAGATCTCCGGCGTGCCTATAGTCGATAAGGACGGCAAGCTTGAGGGTATACTTACTAACAGAGACCTGAGATTTATCACTGATTTTGAGAATATCAAGATCGGCGACGTTATGACTAAGGAAAACCTCGTTACTGCTCCTGTTGATACAGACCTTGCAGGCGCTCAGAAAATTCTCATGAAGCATAAGATCGAGAAGCTCCCGCTTGTTGACGCAAACGGCGTTCTTAAGGGTCTTATCACTATCAAGGATATCGAAAAGGCTGTTCAGTATCCAAATTCCGCAAGAGATAAAAAGGGCAGACTCCTCTGCGGCGCTACTATCGGCATGACTAACGACATTCTCGAAAGAGTTGCCGCTCTCGTTGACGCTCAGGTAGACGTCCTCGTTCTTGACTCTGCTCATGGTCATTCTATGAACGTTATAAATTGCCTTAAGAAAGTTAAGGCCGCTTTCCCTGATACACCTGTTATCGCAGGTAATATCGCTACTGCTGAAGCCGCTAGAGCGCTTTGCGAAGCTGGCGCTGACGCTATCAAGGTCGGTATCGGCCCTGGCTCTATCTGCACTACCCGTGTAGTTGCCGGTATCGGTGTTCCTCAGATAACAGCCGTTTATGATGCCGCTTGTGCAGCCGCTGAGTACGGTATCCCTGTTATCGCTGACGGCGGTATCAAGTATTCAGGCGATATCGTTAAGGCTCTCGCCGCTGGTGCAAACGTTGTAATGCTCGGCTCACTTCTTGCAGGCTGTGACGAAGCTCCGGGCGAAACTGAGATATATCAGGGCAGACAGTTCAAGGTATATAGAGGAATGGGCTCTCTTGCCGCAATGAACAAGGGTTCAAAGGATAGATATTTCCAGACAAACTCAAAGAAGCTCGTTCCAGAGGGCGTTGAAGGCCGTGTGGCTTATAAGGGTCCAGTTTCAGATACTATCTTCCAGCTCGTTGGCGGTATTCGCTCAGGTATGGGCTATTGCGGCTGTCATACTATCGAGGAGCTTGGCGAAAAGGCTAAGTTTATCAGGATCACAGGCGCAGGTCTTAAGGAGTCCCACCCAC
>CALEJX010000133.1 GCA_937898375.1 uncultured Ruminococcus sp. | reverse complement strand
TAGTGCGGCATCTCTTTACGATATCAAGAGGATTTGCAAGTTTAAGGCTTTCAGCCGCCTGCTGGATAGTTGCGGCTCTTTCCTCAACAAGCTCCAGAACTCCTCTGCCTGTTACGGCTTCGATACGTCTTACGCCTGAAGCAACAGAGCTTTCGGAGATTATCTTGAACAGACCTATTCTTGAAGTGTTGTCAAGATGTGTACCGCCGCAGAACTCGATAGAAGCAGTTTCGTCGCCGTCACCCATTGTTACAACTCTTACAGTTTCACCGTATTTCTCGCCAAATAGAGCCATAGCACCAAGCTTCTGAGCTTCTGCAATAGGCATTTCTTCCATTTTTATATCGAGAGCTTCAAGGATATACTTGTTTACAAGTGCCTCGACTTTGAGCTTCTCCTCCGCTGTCATTGCATTGAAGTGAGAGAAGTCAAATCTAAGTCTGTGAGCGTCAACGAGCTGGCCTGCCTGATGAACGTGTTCGCCGAGAACCTTTCTTAGTGCTGCCTGAAGCAGATGTGCGCAACTATGGTTTCTCATAACGGCGTAACGTGTCTTTCTGTCAACAGTGAAGTGAGCTTTCTGTCCTACAGCTATCTCGCCCTCTTCAACAACGACCTTATGAGCGAACTTGCCTGCAACGACTTTCTGTGTGTCAACGACTCTGCACTTACCGCTTTCTGTAACGATAGTACCGATATCGCCCACCTGTCCGCCGCTCTCTGCATAGAATGGTGTCTGAGCTGATACGATATAAACTTCGTCCCCAGCCTTTGCGCTGTTTATAAGCTCATCGTCAGTTGTGATAAATGATATCTCACTGTCGCCCTCGAGCTTGTCATAGCCGATGAACTCTGTGTGGAAATCCTTATCTATCTTATGGAAAACAGTTTCGTCAGCGCCCATATACTTTGTTGCGGCATGGGCGTTCTTTGCTGTTTCTCTCTGCTTTGCATAGCACTCAGCGAAGCCCTCCTCGTCACAGGTCATGCCCTTTTCTTCAAGTATCTCTCTTGTAAGGTCGATAGGGAAACCATATGTGTCGGAAAGTTTGAAGCAGCTCTCGCCGTCAAGTTCTGTCTTGCCGTCTTTCTGCATCTGTGCGATAAGATCGTCAAGTATCTTCATACCTCTGTCAATAGTGGCATTGAAGTTCTGCTCCTCAGTTGTGAGCACCTTTACGATATAGTCATACTTTTCTTCAAGCTCGTTGTACTCGCACTTGTTGCAATCAACAACAGTTCTTACAAGGTCCTTGAGGAAAAGTCCGTTTATGCCGAGAAGCTTGCCGTGACGAACGGCTCTTCTGAGCAAACGTCTCATAACGTATCCTCTGCCCTCGTTTGACGGCAAAATTCCGTCGGAAGCCATGAATGTTACAGAACGGATATGGTCTGTGATAACTCTGATAGAAACGTCCTTTTTGTACTCCTTGCCGTACTCACAGCCTGCTATCTTACAAACGTGGTCTCTGATAGCCTTTACTGTGTCAACGTCAAAGATAGAGTCAACGTCCTGCATGATAGAAGCAAGTCTTTCAAGACCCATACCTGTGTCGATATTCTTCTGTTTAAGCGGAGTATAAGTGCCGTCCTCGTGTCTTTCAAACTGTGTGAACACAAGGTTCCAGAACTCCATATATCTGTCGCAGTCACAGCCGACCTTACAATCAGGCTTGCCGCAGCCGTACTTCTCTCCTCTGTCGAAATAAATCTCAGAGCATGGACCGCAAGGACCGTCTGTTCCAGCCTCCCAGAAGTTGTCCTCCTTGCCCATTCTTACGATATGATCCATTGGAACGCCAGCGTCCTCATGCCATATCTTTTCAGCTTCGTCATCGTCCTCATAAACAGAGATATAAAGTCTGTCCTTTGGCAGTTTGAGTACCTGTGTAACATACTCCCAAGCCCATGCGATAGCTTCTTTCTTGAAGTAATCGCCGAATGAAAAGTTACCAAGCATTTCAAAGTATGTGCCGTGTCTTGCTGTTTTACCAACGTTTTCGATATCGCCTGTTCTGATACACTTCTGACAAGTTGTCATTCTTGTTCTCGGAGGTGTTTCCTGACCTGTGAAGTAAGGCTTCAAAGGTGCCATACCCGCAACGATAAGCAGCAGGCTGTTATCGTTCTGAGGTACGAGAGGATAGCTCTTGTGTCTCAAGCAGCCCTTGCTCTCAAAAAATTTCAGATAAGATTCACGCAGTTCGTTAAGTCCTGTCCATTCCATAAATTCAGATCCTTCCAAATCAAATTATTCGCAAAATAAAAAACGGCTCGTCCCTAAACATGGGACGAAACCGACAGTTCCGTGTTACCACCCAAATTGCCAAGCATTCCGCCCGACCACTCGAAGCTCTTTAACGCAGAGCATACGTTGCTGTTTTCAGCACCGCTCAGGTTAGCCACCGAACTTGCCGCAAAGGCTTTCACCCACCGCCTTTTCTCTTTGCCGACACTGTTTCGGATAATTCCGTCACCGCATTTTGCATATACTGATATTATAAAGCATAACCCGACGATTGTCAAGCACTTTTTTATTAATAAAATATCCATTGCTAAAAGCAGGGGGAAATGCTATAATGTTCAGGGTGATTTTATATGTATGTTTGTCCGATATGCAAAAAGCGGCTCAGAAAGCTTGACAATGTATGGCACTGCCAGAATGGTCACAGCTTTGATATAGCGAGAAAAGGATATGTAAATCTGCTTACCACAAAGGGCAGAAACCCTAAGAACGCAGGAGATAATGCGGAAATGGTAAAGGCGAGGACGGATTTTCTCGACCGTGACTACTATCTGCCCCTTGCGAAGAAAACGGCTGAGGTAATGGGTGGTCTGCTTGAAAATGCAAAACAGCCTTATATCATCGACAGCGGCTGCGGCGAGGGTTTTTACACTGTGAACTATGCCAAGGCTTTGCCACAGGCGAAGTTTTACGGCATTGATATCTCAAAGGCGGCAGTTGCACACTGCATGACAAGGGTACACTGCGAGAACATCACAAACTGTGAATTTGCGGTGGCTTCATCGTTTCAGCTTCCGTTCATAGACAAGTTCGCCGACCTTATCGTATGCACATTTGCACCTGTTTCAAACGACGAATATGCAAGAGTGCTGAAAGAGGGCGGAAAGCTTGTGGTAGTTTCTCCGTCGCCAAGACACCTGTTTGAACTTAAAGAGGTTCTTTATGAGAAGCCTTACGAAAACAAGCCAAATGTATACGGACTTAATAAATTTGACGAGTCTGAGGAGATAATTTTTGAATACCCTGTTGTGCTTGAAAGTCAGGAGGATATTTTCAATCTTTTCACCATGACTCCATATTACTACAAAACGTCTGCCGAGGCGGTGGAAAAGCTGAAAAAAGTGGACAGGCTTGAGCTTACCTGCGGCTTTTCTATCAGGACATTCACAAAAAAGAGAGGTTTTTGATACATGAACAAAGATATTTTCTGCAAAGGATATACTTGGGGATTTTTCTCCAAGAGAGGTGATTTTCAGACGGAAGCGGCTGAAAAGTCAATGGAGAGGCTTGCCTCAAACGGCTTGAACTGGATATGTATTCCTGCAAACGCATGGCAGGAGAGCTTTGCAAGCACAAGAGTTTTCGGCGATTATGAGAGGACACAATCAGACGAGGACATTGCCTGCGCCGTAAGGAAAGCAAAGTCACTAGGTCTTAAGGTCTGCCTTAAACCAATGGTGGATTGCCTTGACCATTCATGGCGTGCTAGGATAGACTTCCCGCCTGAGAACCCTGAATACTGGGACAAGTGGTTCAGATCATACACGGCTTTCATGCTCCACTATGCGAAGCTTGCAGAAAAACTCGGCTGTGAAATGCTCTGCACAGGCTGTGAAATGGCAGGAATGGACAAGCAATCCGACAGATGCAGAAAGCTTATCACACAGGTGAGAGAGGTCTATAATGGTATCGTTATGCACAACATCAACCACGGCGACGAACAGCGTTTTGATTGGCTCAGCGATGTGGATATAATCGGTATCTCAGGCTACTACCCAGTTACAGACGGCGTGAACAGAAGTAAGGAGCATATGCTCAGCCGTTGGCATGAAGTTGTCAGCTCACTTGAAAAGGCTCACAAGCATTTCAACAAGCCTATAATGTTCGCTGAGATAGGCGTGCGAAACGAAGAGGGCTGTACACAGTACCCTTGGGATTTCCATGACAGGCTCGACAAGCCACTTGACGAGCAGGAGCAGGCAGATTTCTATGATACTGCAATGGAATCGACTTGGGAGCTGGATTGGTTCTGCGGCTACTTCTGGTGGGATTGGAAAGCTATCCTGCCGCCAATAGAGAAAGCTAAGGAAAACCGTGACTTCACAGTTTACGGCAAGCTTGGCGAAGAAGTGCTGAAAAAGTGGTACACAAAAGATTAATATGTACAAAAATACGGACTGTTTATCGTTGGATAGACAGTCCGTTTGCTTTTGTATGCGTTGGTGAATGACAAAATGTTGAGATGTTGAAAAGACCAAAACGAGCGGGACGTCGCATTTCTGCAAAGCAGAAATTGCGCTGCTTCCCTACATTTACAATTTTGCATAGGGGCGACCTGAGGTCGCCCGCCAATTATAGTTTTATACATACCAATCAGTACAAAAAATTGTACTATTATCCCACTGCCGCAGGTGTTTTTTCCTTTTTGCGGCTAACAGCCACAGGGTGTTCTTTGAAAATATGCTTGCGTATAAAATTGTCTGCAAGTACGCCGATATAGGATAGCCCGAACCACAGAAAAGCAAAGGGCAGGCATATCTGCCCGTCAAAATTCAGCGGCACTTCCTTGTAGCTCCATATGCCCATGCCAAGATAGCGGTTGAGATACTCCCCTGCAAGAAATTCTATGGCAGTGATAAATGCCGCCGACACTGCAAGCACAGACAGCAGGCTCACCCCTCGCCTGCGCTCGCCGTTCATGGTATGGATAACGAGCATTGAAGCTCCTCCAAGTACACCCATTGTGATATGAGAATATCCTCTGTTAAGTATTTCCATAAAGCCATAGCATATTGCACCCACCGAAAAAAGCGTAAGTATTTTGTACATCTTTGCCGCCACATTCTCACCGCCCTGTTTTTTATCGTCTAATAATAAAATGCACAGAAATACACGATTTAAAACCATGGTGACAAAATAAATTTATGGCAAATTAACATAAAAAAAACGGACAGCTTATATTGTCCGTTTTATTGTGCTCATATGATATTTTATACCTGCCAGCTGTTAAGATATTTTTCCTGCTCAGGTGTGAGCTTATCTATCTCAAGCTTCCAGAATTTAAGCTTTCTGTTTGCAACTTCCTTGTCTATCTCATCAGGAACGTAAACTATCTTATCTGTAAGCTTGTCTTTGTTTTTAACAAGATAAGCCGCAGAAAGGGCTTGGATAGCAAAGGACATATCCATTATTTCGGCAGGGTGACCATCGCCTGCGGCAAGGTTTACAAGTCTGCCCTCGCCGATAACATACAGCCAGTTGCCGTTTGGAAGCTTATAGCCGTCGATATTGTTTCTTGCAAGCTTGCTTTCAACAGCCAGCTTTTTAAGACCTGCTACGTCTACCTCGCAGTCAAAGTGACCTGCATTACAGAGAATAGCGCCGTCTTTCATGTTCATGAAAGCTTTTTCAGTGATAACGTCCTTACAGCCTGTTACAGTAACGAAGAAGTCGCCCACCTTTGCGGCGTCAACCATTTTCATTACCTTGAAGCCGTCCATAACAGCTTCCATAGCCTTGATAGGGTCGACTTCGCAGACGATAACGCTTGCGCCAAGACCCTTTGCTCTCATTGCAACGCCCTTACCGCACCAGCCATAGCCTGCAACAACAACGTTCTTGCCTGCAACGATAAGGTTAGTTGTTCTGTTTATGCCGTCCCATACAGACTGACCTGTGCCGTATCTGTTATCGAAAAGATACTTGCACTTTGCGTTGTTTACAAGCATCATAGGGAATTTGAGCTGACCGTCCTTGTTCATTGCGATAAGGCGGATAATGCCTGTAGTAGTCTCCTCACAGCCGCCGATAACATTCGGGATAAGCTCAGGATATTCGTTGTGGATAAGGTTTACAAGGTCGCCGCCGTCATCGATTATGATGTTCGGACCTACCTTGACTACCTCGGAGATATGTCTGTGATACTCCTCGTCAGTTGCGCCGTGCCATGCAAAAACGTTCAGCCCGTCATGCACAAGACCTGCGGCAACATCGTCCTGCGTAGACAACGGATTGCTTCCTGTGATGTACATTTCAGCGCCGCCTGCTGCAAGAACTTTGCAAAGATAAGCGGTCTTAGCTTCAAGGTGGATAGAAAGTGCAACTTTCAGACCCTTAAAAGGCTGATCTCTCTTGAAATCTTCCTCAACGCTTCTGAGCAGTGACATATTCTGCCTTACCCATTCTATCTTTCTTTTACCGCTTTCCCACAAGCTTTCGTCTCTTATTTCGCTCATTTTATCAATTCCTTTCGGTTTTTATTACTTTATTAAATCAGACAGTTGGCTGTTCTCTATTCCATTTCTTATCCAAAATACGAATAGCTTCAGCATATGTTATCTTTCCATATGCAGTATCAGAGATAAGCTTCTCAATATCGTCAGTCAGCACAAAACCCTCCATACGTGACGAAGCTATAGCATTTTTCACAGCGGTTTCAATAGTCATTGTTTTAGCCATAACCTACCTCCTGTTTTCTCTTTTTTATATTATACCCTATTTCTCCCCATTTGGCAAGAGGGCAAAGACAATTCGTTTTGCTGTCTGAATTTACAGCACGTTCATAAAATAATATGAAACGGTTTCTTGACAAAAATCATTGATAAGCGTATAATAATAGTATGTGTGCGAATAGTAAGATCGTGCATAAATTATGATTTTTAAGGAGTGTGTACAAATGGACGACGCCAGTCAGAATACGATCGCCCCTCGATTGCAGAGCGGCTCGCCCGTTTGTGGCAGCCTTTTTGTGATCTAAATATCAATATAAATTGAATAGGACGATCTGTGTTTTGGTAGATCCTTATATTTGTACAGAGTTGGTATGAGTACAGTTATTTGTACTGCTGTGCTTTTTGCCGCTGCTGTTAGGGGGAAATATTATGTTTAACACAGTATTGGAGCTGTTGAAGAAAAGAAACTACAAGGCTATCCGTGAAATATTTATGGATATGAACGAAGCCGATGTGGCTGCTCTTTTGCAGCAGTTTTATGACGATCACGAGGTCGAGAAATATGAGCTTCCGCTGCTGTTCCGTCTTTTAAACAAGGACGTTGCGGCTGACGTTTTCGCTTATATGGACAGCGATACGCAAATGATGCTTATCAATGCTTTCACTGATAAGGAGCTTCAGGAGATCGTTGACGACCTTTATCTTGATGATACGGTAGATATCATCGAGGAAATGCCTGCAAATGTTGTTGCAAGGATAATCAAATCTGCTGACGCTGAAACGAGAAAGCAGATAAATCAGATACTCAAATATCCAAAAGACAGTGCAGGCTCTATCATGACCACCGAGTATGTTTATCTTCACAGAAGCTACACCGCAAAGGAAGCTTTGGAATGGATAAGACACGTCGGAATGGTCAAGGAAACTGTAAATACGCTTTATGTCACTGAGAACAGAAAGCTCGTGGGCGTGCTTTCTCTGCTTGATATCGTAACGGCCGATGACGACGATAAAATAGAGGATATAATGGAGGACAACGTTATTTCCGTTGATACTCTGGAGGATAAAGAGTATGTTGCTTCCATGTTCTCAAAATATGACTTTATATCCCTGCCTGTTGTTGACAGAGAAAACCGCATGGTGGGTATCGTTACATTCGACGACGCTATGGACGTTATCGAGGAAGAAACTACCGAGGACTTCTCGAAAATGGCTGCCGTTGCGCCCAGTGACGATTCTTATTTCAAGACCTCTGTTTTCACTCATGCGAAAAACAGGATCGCATGGCTTTTGATACTTATGCTGTCGGCTACTCTTACGGGCGCTATCGTAAACAAATATCAGGCGGCTTTTGCGGCTGTGCCTGTTTTGGTATCGTTTCTGTCCATGCTTAGCGGAACGGGTGGAAACTGCGGTTCGCAGACCTCTACCCTTGTAATAAGAGGTATGGCACTTGGCGAGATAAGAATGAAAGACTTTTTCAGGGTAATGTGGAAAGAGTTCAGAGTTGCACTTATTTGCAGCGTTATACTCGCTATAGTCAATGCTATAAGAATAATTTTAGTGTATCACGGCGACACATCTGTGGACTGCTACAAGCTTGCATTCACGGTAAGTATGGCTATCATGGCAACTGTTGTGCTTTCAGAGCTCATTGCCTGTATGCTCCCAATGGCTGCCAAGAAGCTGCATCTTGACCCTGCGATCATGGC
>CALEJX010000132.1 GCA_937898375.1 uncultured Ruminococcus sp. | reverse complement strand
CCATTTTCAGAAGCTCAGCCTGCTCCTTTGCCAAAGTTTTCTGCTCCTTGGCATATTCCTCAGCCTTTGCTTTAAGCTGTTTTATCTGCTCGTCAAGCTTCGCCTTGGTCTTTTCAAGCTGTTTATACTGTTCAAGAAGATCGTTGAGCTCGTCATTATCGTGCTTTGCAACTCTCGTCACAAGCTCTATCCTCATAAGAACGTCATAAAAATCAGAGGAATTTATCAGCACGTTTGTATACGAATTTGTGCCGCCTGCAACATACATTGCACGGATACGCTCCATAAAATCGTCCTTGCCCTCGTTTATTGCAGTTTCCTGCAAGTCAAGGCTGTGCTGAGTGTCAAGCTGTTTGCCGTCAAGCTCTGCCATTTGGTCTTCAAGCTCGGCGGAATATTTCTCTGAATTTTTTATCTTCTTCTGAATGAACTTGTATTTTTTCTTTATAGCCTCAAGGTTGTCCTGCTCGTCGGCAAGCTTTTTGTCAGCGTCAGCTATCTGCTTGTCAAGCTCCTGCTGTTGCTTTTTAAGGTCCTCAAGCTGACTGCTGTAGCTTTCATTATCCGCCGAAGCGATATCCCTAACGCTTCCGTCAGAAAAACCAAAGGCGGCGAAAGCTATGCAAAGAGCCATACAGCCTGCGGCTATTCTTTTCATGGGGTAAAATTTTTTCATAATAATCAGTTCTCCAAAATATGAGCGCATTATATATCTCTCACGCTGTAACGTTTTTGTAGTCCCCTTTATTATAACGCAAAACCCCGCTCTTGTCAAGAAATCAGCCGCCAGAAGCCGTATTTTCGGCATTTTAAGACAATTCGTCCCATATATTTTGTGCGGTATTTCACCTATTCCCCCCGAACATCTCTCCCAAGGTCTTTCCGATAAGCTCACCTGTATACTGCGCCTGAGCGATAGAATTGCCGTGGCTTCCCACCTCTATAAGAAGCGAGCCTGTGGTCAAGTCCTGATTATAGTGGCGATAGTCAAAAAGTATAGGGCGTGTAAGTCCCTGCCAATCGCTCTCCAAAGCCGACTGCAAAGCGCAGGCAAAGTGGAAATTCTTCATATAGTCAGGCATACCCATTGTTCCGTCATCACACCCTGAGATCAACATAAGCTGAGCCGCTTCCCTGCCCTCTATCTCCGCCACAGGTGCGAGCCTTGTGCCGTCCTCACGCTCTATGCCGTCACGGTGAACGTCAAGGCATACCTTTATAGAGGGGTACTCCTCCAATATCTGCTGTACCGCCATTCGGCTTGAATCATAAGAGCCGTCATAGCTTGGATAATCATGCACAAGGGTATCGTGGATATATGCAACGCCTGCTTTGTCAAGCTGTTCGCATATTTTGTCCCCTACCGACAGCATATTCATCTCAGGGTCAGTGGTCTTGCAGGAAAAGGAGCTGTCATAGTGGTCTTTGTCCGACGGCTCGAAGCTTTCCGTGGCGTGGGTGTGATAAATAAGTATCTGCGGCTCAGATGAATTTCCGTCTATTTGAAAATCATATGGCTTTGAGCTTTCCGCATAAAGCTCATCGTTTGAAAGCTCAGTGCAGTTTCTCACCTGTCCGCCGCCGTCAAGGTCAAAATACTGCTCCCCGTCATATCTGCCGTAGGTATATTTTTCTATAACGCCATCATTGCCCTCCATGCTGACAGGGTATGGTATCTTGTCCGTCACGTCCTGAGCAGGCAAAGGGCTTGGCACTTCCGAGCTTTCCGAGGGCGTTTGCTTCTCCTGCGGCGCCATATCCATATCCCATATGCTGTGCTTTGACACCACTGCCGCTTCAAGCTTGCTGGGCTTTGCGGTCTGCACAGTTGCTTTGCTTTCATTAGCGGCAAAATAGGGCTTGTATTCTCCCATTGCCAGCCCTGCCGCCGCAGCCGCCACTCTGCCGAACCTGCTTGCAGACTTTGCATAAAGCCATATCCCCGTGGGCATAACGAATGCCGCCGTTATCACTGCCGCAGAACGCAGGCAGACTTTTTTTATATCCAATGCTGTCACTCCCATATACATTTTAGTATTATAATGTATATGCAGGACAAGCCGTCATATTACCTGCCCAGCTTCACCTCAACAGGTTTTCCCACCGCCACAGTGTCAGGGGTCACATCGCAGTCATAACATAGTATCTTCACGCCCATTTGTGAAGCTTTCTCCAAAGCCGCTCCGAACTCAGGGTGGGTGTCATAATTTGGTGTAAAATATTTCACACCGCTCATTTGCACGAGTATCATTATATAAGCTTCATATCCCTCGTCAAGACAGTGAGAAAGCTCCTCGATATGCTTCACCCCACGGAGGGTAGGTGCGTCAGGAAAAAGCACAACGCCGTCTTTCTCCAAAGTACAGCCCTTGACCTCCATGAAGATCTTCCTGTCCTGCGACTCTAAGTAAAAATCAAAGCGTGAATTGCCGTATTTCTTTTCAGGATAGACCGAGAAGCCCTCGCCAAAAGGCTTTTTCTCTCTCAGCCACTCCCCTACCGCCTTGTTTGGCGCTTGCTGTCCATGTTGATGAGCCTGTCCCCTTTTTCCACCGCCACAAGGTCGAAAGTGGTCTTTCTCGTCGCACTGTCGGAATGTTCCAGCCAAACAGTACACCCCTCCACCAGAAGCTCTTTGCATCTGCCTGTATTTTTCACATGGCAGACCTCTGTTTTGCCGTCTATCTCAACGTTGGCGATAAACCTGTTTGGTCTTGATAAAAATGTGCCTTTATGTATATTATCGTATCTCATAATTCGCTCCTTTTATTTTCTGTATTCACATTATACCACAATTATTCTTGCTTATAAATACCTAAATTAAGTCTTTTAAGTTATGTTAATTTGTAAATTGATATGAAAATGAAAAATATTTCACAAATTCTATTGACGTTATTTGTGAAATGTGATATAGTCATGATTATAGGTTATATATCACTAATATTTTATTAAAATTTTAGAAAGAGGTATTTCAATGAAAAAGATAACAGCACTTCTCGTATCCCTTATCATGTCATGCACAGTAATGGCAGGCTGTTCTGACAGCAGTTCTTCAAGCTCATCAAAGGCTGACAGCACATCAA
>CALEJX010000131.1 GCA_937898375.1 uncultured Ruminococcus sp. | reverse complement strand
TGTGAAAGAGTCTCCCTCTGTACCCTTTGATGAGGTGCGCTTGTAGTTTTTGAAGCTGCTCATAAGGTTGTGTTCCCAGTTGCCCTCGAATGTGAAGCAAGGGTCTGTTTCATCAAAGCGTGTCACATATGTGTCGCTGTTTTCCACAGGTTCAGCGGAGAAGTTGTCAAAGCTGTTTTTGTTGTATGAGCTGAAAAGTGCCGCTCTGCCTGCACTGATAAGGGATTCGCCCTCGTTCACAGTGTATTCAGCAACCATGTTTCCGTCAACATATCCACGGATAACATTGTTCACAGCCTCGACTTTAAGCTTGTGAGAAGCCGTGTCGTCAAAGTTTTCTATGTTGCCGTTTGCGAGTGTGCCGTCATTTGCTTTAAGCTCCCAGCTTCCGTTCTCATATAGCTTTATCCAATAACCGCTGTATGAGTTACAGCCAAGTGTATATCTCAGACCAACGCCCACATAGTTTGCGGCTGTGTCCTGTGAAGCCGCAAAAGCTGCGTCAACGTTCACTGCGTAGTTATACCACCTGTCATCACCGAATGTAGTCACAGGGTCAGGGGTGTAGCCCCACTCGTTGGCTTTCATGTCCGCCGTTATCTGCTGAACAAGCTTGTTGCCCTTGTCGGTCTTTTCAACCTCGAAAGCTCCGCCCTCGTCAGTTGTGTATCTCGGCGCATTGCCCCTTGATGAAAGATAATTCTCAGGATAGCCTGCATATTCAAAATCGTCCGAATAAGGAAGCTTCAAAACTGTACGCTCGCTTTCGTCAGCGTTTTTGTATTCCGTGCGTTCGGGTGTAACAGTGGAAACTGTCACAATAGAATTTGGCTTCACTGTAACAGAATATGTGTAAGCTCCGCCTTTTTCTGTCGGCGTTATATCCTCAGTTTTCTTAAAATAATTCTCGTCATATCTGCCGTCAATGCTGTCAGGACCTCTTGTTTCCCACACGCTCACACTGCTTGCCGATTTGTCAAGTCCCGATACTTTGAATGTGTATTTGATAGGCTCGCTCGTGGTGTTTGTGATAACAGTGCTGTAGTCGCCTGTTTCTGTGTCCGTGGCGGTCATGTAGCTGTAAACTGCGCCAACGATAGCATGACCGTCGCCGCCTTTTTGACCATCGCTGTAACAGCCGCTGTCAACGAACGCCCAGCCTTTTTCAATGAACTGCGAGAAGTGCAGTGACATATAAAAGCCGCTGTCAAGCATATAATATCCGCTCCAAGGGTCGCAGGCAGATATAAGCTGTTTCTGACAGTAGCAAGCGCCGTCATAGTATGCCGACACAACGGGCTGATACTCATAAAGCGTCATTTTGCCGTTTGGATACATTCCGATTATTCTGTTTGCGATATCAAGCGTGCCGTTTATGCCTGCCAAGCCTGAGCCGTCATATCTGTATGTACCCTGCGCATATGCCATTGGCGAGCTTGCTTCGCTGAACCAAAGCTCTTTGTTTTCATCATAGGCAAGCTTCTGAGCGTTCCCGGTGGACTCGCTTGTATAGTGGCTTCCCACCACGTCAACGGCGTTCATAAGCTCGCTGTCCTCATACATTCTGTCTGCAAAGCCCCATGTGCAGACTTCTTCTCCGCCAACTATCTTTATCTTTGAGTAGTCATAAGGTGTGCCTTTTTCACTTTTGAGATGAGAGGAAAGATACTTCACCCATTCAAGGTCAGCGGCTCTTTCATTCTGCACCGCACTCACATAGTCAAATTCAAGCCCATATGTTTCATAAGCGGCGTCAAGGGTGTTTTTATACCATTTGTACCTTGCGGCATAAACGTCCGAAGCGTCAGATACCCATTTAGGCTCGCCCCACCAAAGCATATCCAACGTAAGGTCAGGGTTTATCTTCTTGGCGTCTGAGGCAAGCTGATAAGCCGCACCTCTTGTTACGTCAGCCTTTTCGTCTTCGCTTCTCATTACAGACGGCTCTGTTCCTGATGATGAGTTTATATCCGCACCCATTTCCACCTTAAGGTGAGTAATGCCGATACCCTCTTTGCCAAACATATACTCCATTATCTGCTCATAAGCCTCAGGGTGTTCAGCCTTGTAGTCAAGCAGAAGCCTTGATGAGTTGTTTCCGCTCACCATGCCTGCGCCCCTGTAGCGCATATTTTCTTTGAGCTGAGCCGTAGTTCCGTCAATAACTATTTCTCTGGTATTATTTGTGTTGCTATCGTTCACCTTTGTTCCCTCCCCACTGCAATTATAAGCGCCTGCACCCGATATCATCATCACCAAAGCTGATACCATTGATGCGCAACGTTTAAGTATCGTCATAAGTTTTCCTCCCTGCATAAAGCCTTGTTTCATTGCTTCCTTATGACAATTATAAACTTAAAGGTGCGTATGGTCAATCTGAAATATTTTGCATATTATTAAGATACGAACATTTCGCCATGCAATATATCAAGATAATGCGAATAAGCCACAAAATATTATTACAAATCCGTTCCTCTTGAGCGGCGATACTCCCTAGGCGAAACGCCCTCCAGCTTTCTGAAAACGATACTAAAATAGTTTCTGTCCTCATAGCCAACCTGCCTGCCTATGTCGCCAATATCAGTATCGGTGTTAAGAAGCAAAGATTTTGCCTGTGAGATACGCCGCTTTGCAATATATTCAAGTGGGCGCATGGAAGTTTCCGCCTTGAAAACACGGCAGAAATGCTGTACCGATACCCCAGAAAGCCCTGCAAGTGTCTCGGCTGTGATATCCTTCATGTAGCGGTCGTCGATATACAAAAGCGCCTGTCTTGTAATGCTTCCCACATTTTTTCGGCTGTCAGGGGAAAGCATGGCGGTCTTCATGGCGAGTATGTATTCATACACCAATGCGGAAGCCTTTTCACCGCAGTTCACAGGGTCGGCAGCGGCGA
>CALEJX010000130.1 GCA_937898375.1 uncultured Ruminococcus sp. | reverse complement strand
GTGCCTTTCCGACCTTATAGGATTTGTATTCTCTGCACTGGCTGTTAGGCTGTTTTTTTAGGCATAATTTTCACATATTGGTACATAATAGACCTATCACAAATAAACGGAGGTCTATCCATGAAAGATATGTTTTGTTTTCAGTGTCAGCAGACAGCACACAATACAGGCTGTGACGGAAAAGTAGGCGTATGCGGCAAAAAGTCCGACACGGCAGGATATCAGGACGAGCTTATCGGTGCGCTCATAGGTCTTTCAGACGCCGCAGAGAACGGCTCGCCAACTGATAAGACAGATATGCTCATACTCAAAGGGCTTTTCACAACGATCACCAACGTGAACTTCAATAACGTTACCGTAAAACAGCTCACAGAGGAGATACACCTTGAAAAAAACCATATCAACCCTCAGAAGTTTTCAGACTATGACATGAAAAAGCTGTGGAACGATCACGAGGATATACGCTCACTGAAATCTCTCATACTGTTCGGCATAAAAGGCATGGCGGCATATGCTTATCATGCGCAGGCGCTTGGCAAGACGGACAGCGAGGTAACAAGCTTTTTCTATAAGGCGCTTCGTGCCATAGGAAGCGAGAACGATCCCGAAAAACTGTTGGGGCTTGTGCTTGAAACAGGCAGAGTTAATCTAAAATGTATGGCGCTTCTTGACGCAGCAAACACAGAAGCCTACGGCGACCCTGTGCCAACAGAAGTTCCTCTTACCATAGAAAAAGGCCCCTTTATCGTTGTAAGCGGTCATGACCTCCACGATATGAAGCTTCTCCTTGAGCAGACAAAGGACAAGGGCGTGAACATCTATACTCACAGCGAAATGCTCCCTGCCCATGGTTATCCAAAGCTCAAAGCCTATCCACAGCTCAAAGGCAACTTCGGCACAGGTTGGCAAAATCAGCAATCTGAATTTCACAATATCCCTGCGCCGATTCTTTTTACCACAAACTGCATAATGCCTGTTCGCCAAAGCTACTGCGACAGAGTTTTCACCACCTCTATCGTTTCTTATCCCGAGCTTGTTCACATAGGCGATGACAAGGACTTCACCCCTGTGATAGAAAAAGCCATAGAGTGCGGCGGCTATGACGAGGACAGAGAAATGACAGGCATGAACGGCGGTCACACTGTTACAACGGGCTTTGCCCACAACGCCGTGCTTTCAAATGCTGAGAAGATAATAAGCCTTGTGAAAGAGGGCAAGT
>CALEJX010000129.1 GCA_937898375.1 uncultured Ruminococcus sp. | reverse complement strand
TTGCTTATAAGACCGCCTCTTGCAAATCTCGATATGTTGGTGTTCGTTTCTTCCACCTGTGAGCCTAGACCTAATCTGCCGTTGCTCGATAAGTTTATCGCAATAGCTGTTTTCAAAAAAATAGAGCCTGTGGTTGTCTTTACAAAGATAGACAAGGCAGGCTGTGACGAGCTAGTGGACATATACAAGAACGCAGGGATAAAGACCTTTCAGGTAGATAATACCACAGGCGAGGGCAGCGAAGCTGTCAAGGCTGTGCTTGAGGGCAATCTGTCCGCATTTACAGGAAACACGGGCGTTGGCAAATCATCTCTGCTCAACAATATGTTCCCCACACTAGGGCTTGCCACCAATGAGATAAGCAAAAAGCTTGGAAGAGGAAAGCACACCACACGCCATGTGGAGCTTTACAAGCTTGAGGGCGGAGGTTATATTGCTGATACCCCAGGGTTTTCATCTTTTGATACCAATAGATATGACATTATTTTCAAGGACAAGCTTGCAGGCTGTTTCCCTGAGTTTGAAAAATACGAGGGCAAGTGCAGATTTCCTGATTGCAGCCACACAAAGGAAAAGGGCTGTGCGGTCATAGAAGCGGTAAAAAACGGCAAGATCGTAAAGTCAAGGCACGAAAGCTATGTGGAAATGTACGAGCAGGCAAAGCAGCTTAAGGAGTGGGAATATAAAAATGACTAAGAAATGCACTATCTTTTCAGGCGGCGAAGCGGTGTCTGCTCAGTGCGTGGCAGAATACAAAGATTTCATTGCTGATTCTCTTGTGATATCCGCCGACAGTGGCTATAAGCTTGCACAGGGGGTTGGCGTAAAGTCTGACATTATTATGGGGGACTTTGACTCCGCTGAAAAGCCTGTTTTTGACAATATCGAGATATTCCCCTCTGAAAAGGACGATACCGACCTTATGCTCGCCATAAAGCAGGGCTTTGAGACGGGCTGTTATGATTTTCTTATATTTGGTGCAACAGGTGGCAGGATAGATCATTTGCTTGGAAATATCCAATCTTTAGGATATATCTTATCTCACGGCGGCGAGGGTATGATAGCCGCTGACAAAGAGATAATGCGGCTTTATCGTGCAGGCAGTTACAAGATATATGACCGTGAGGGCTTTTCGTTCTCGCTGGTGGCATATACTGACAAGGTAGAGGGGCTGACCATAAAGGGTGCAAAATATGAGGTAGAGGACTGTCTGCTGACCAATGATTTTCCACTTGGCATATCCAACGTGGTGAAAGGCTTTGATGGGCAGGATAGAAAATACGCTGAGATATCATTCAAAAGAGGCTATCTGCTGTCGGTGCAGTCAAAAATGGTAACCGATTTTTGATTTTTGAATAATATAAACTATAACATTTCGGGAGGTAATACTTATGAAAGTTGTAGTTGTAAAAAGTCCAAAGGTCATTTCGGGCATAATGAGGCTTATTTTTAAGATCAAAAAGGAAGAAGAATAAGATACGGTGGTACTCGTGGGAGTGCCGTCTTTTTTGGTGTGTAGAAAGTGTGTAATTTTACAAAAAGTAAATAGACAATT
>CALEJX010000128.1 GCA_937898375.1 uncultured Ruminococcus sp. | reverse complement strand
TTTTTAATTTGATATGTTTATCACAACTGAATATTGCTGTGTTTCTTAGGCAGTCTGGAAATTCTCTTTCCTGCCATTACCTCGATAGAATCCATAAGTGTCTGTCTGATTTCGTTCTTAGCGGTTATGCCGTCAACACAGCCGTTCTTTGCAGCAACAGCGGCAGAAGCATTTTCCTTAGCGAACTTATCAGCAAGAGCATTTCTTGCAGTTGTAAGATCAGCAGCACCTTTAAGCTCGTCATGCTGGAGGAACTCAACAGCAGTAACAGGAGCAAGTGCAGAGATAATAGCGGTATCAAGAGCGAATGACAGGTCAGCATTTGAACCCTTGCCTGCAAGAGCGATAAATGCAGGACCATAAGCCTTACCTGTAACAACAGCAAGCTTGATAGTAGTAGCCTCAGCGTAAGCGTGACAAAGCTTTGCCATATCCTTTACAGCGCCGTAAGCCTCAGTTTCATCATCAGCCTTGAAGCCCTCAGTATCAACGAAAGTTACAACAGGGATAGCATAAGCATCGCAAGTTCTCACAAATCTAGCGATCTTTGAGCAATCAGCAGATGTAAGCTTGTCGCCTGTCTTGTTAGTAGCAACAACGCCAACTGTAGCACCGCCCAAAGTTGCAAGAGCTGTATAAGAAGCCTTGCCGTACTCAGCGTTAAGCTCAGTTACGCTGTCACCGTCACAAACAGCCTTTACAATGCCCTCAGCATCGTTGCCAACAGCCTCAGTTGGGTCAGAAAACTCGTACATCGGAACTGGCGAAAGGTTGTTCTGTGGAAGCTTTGTAAGTATATTCTTCGCAGCCTCAACAGCAGCCTTATCGTCCTCACAGACAACAGCGGCAGTGCCGTTTTCAGCGGCGTTTTCAGCAGAGTTCTTTATGTTCGCATTTGGTGCAACATAAAGCTCAGCGTCCTTTGCAATAACAGTGAAGTCAGCAGACTCAGCGAGCATTGCTGCACAACCTGCACAAGTACCTGCAACAACAGCGATCTGAGGAACAACACCTGAAAGGTTTGAAGCCCACATAAGCAGCTCACCATAAGCATTGAGAGCCTTTGAGCCGTCGCTTACGTCAGCACCGTAAGAATCAAATATTCCGACAACAGGAATGCCTGTCTTAGCGGCAAGGTCATATACCTTTGCGATCTTCTTTGCCTGTGCCTCTGTCAAAGCACCGTCCTTAACAGTCACGTCCTGAGAAAAAGCATATACAGGGTTACCCTCAACATAGCCGAAAGCAGTGATAACTCCAGCAAGGGAGTCGCCCGCAGCAGCGTAAGCGTCAAGCTCTGTAAATTTTCCTTCGTCAAACAAATATGTCAGCCTGTTTCTTGCAGCAGTAGGAGCCTGTGCCGCAGCCTTAAGCTCAGCAAGAGTAGAAATTGAATCAGACATACAGTTTCCTCCATTCAAATAATTTTTTGTGATAAAATAACGCAAAACTACTGGATTTTATCATATTTATACACTTAATATTATACTATTTTTCCGCCAAATTTACAAGAGTAAATTGACCCTTTTCTGCATATTTTACGTTTAGTAACATAATCGATATCACAGTGCGCATATTATTAAGCATTTTGCACAATAGCAAAGGGTCTCTTAGCAAATAGAGACCCTCAATGAGTGTT
>CALEJX010000127.1 GCA_937898375.1 uncultured Ruminococcus sp. | reverse complement strand
GTAGGCGTAAGACTTGCAAACGACAGGCTTATAAGAGGATCATACGCTATGTGTGACGCTCCCCTCGGTCACGTCCAGACAGATAAGCCTGCGGCAAACCATGATTATGACAGCATTATAAGACCTAAAAAGCATGCAAGCTCCACTGAAGTTTCAGAGGACGGCACTGTTCAGATACAGTACGGCACGACTATGAAAACTGTCAAGGCAAGCGAAGCTGACGCCGATTTTATCCCTGAAGTGCCTATCGTTACTCACGAGATAGGTCAGTATGAAACTTATCCGAACTTCAAGGAGATAGAAAAATACACAGGCTCACTTAAAGCTAGAAACTTCGAGATATTCAGGGAAAGACTTGATGAAAAGGGGCTTCTGCCGCTGGCTGAGGACTATTTCAAATGCTCGGGCAAGCTTGCGGTGCAGTGCTATAAGGAAGAAATGGAAGCTGTTTTCCGCTCAAGACTTTTGGGTGGTTTCCAAATACTCGATATCCAAGATTTCAGCGGTCAGGGTACTGCCCTTGTGGGCGTGCTTGACGCATTTATGGACAGCAAGGGGCTTATCAGCGACAGCGAGTGGAGAGAGTTCTGCAATGACGCTGTTGTAATGGCACGTTTTGACAGCTATGTTCTTGAAGCTGGCAGCAGCTTTAAGGCGCACACAGAGCTTTGCAATTACAGACCTGACCTTAAGGGCGGCAAGTTTATTTGCACTCTCACTCTTGAAAGCGGCGAGTTCATTGGCAAGGTAGAAAAGGATTTTGTCGCAGAGGGCAACTACACTGACATTTGCGATGTAGAGTTTACTCTCCCACAGGTCACAAAGAACACAAAGGCTGTGCTGACGCTTGAAATAGAGGGCAGTGACATACACAATCACTATGACCTTTGGGTCATTCCGAAAGTTGAAAAGACCGACATACGCGGCGCATACATTTTTGACGAGGTGAACGAAGAAGCTGAAAGTTTGCTGAAACAGGGCAAGACAGTGCTTATCGTCCCTGACCTTTCAAAGCTTGAAAACTCTATCGAGGGATTCTATTGTCAGGACTTCTGGTGCTATCATATGTTCTGTATCATCTCACAGATGATGAAAAAGCCTGACCCTGTTGGCACAATGGGACTTCTTGTCGACACCGAACACCCTGCTCTTGCAGGCTTTGCGGGGGAAAAATACTCTACACCGCAGTGGTGGGAGATAGTTCAGAACTCACGCTCTGTTATTCTTGATGATTTTGAGGGTGAGAAAAAAGTCATTGTCAGAACTATCGACAACTTTGACCGCAACCACGATCTTTCGCTCCTCTACGAGTATGAAAAGGACGACGGCAAGGTAGTTGTTTGCCCATGCGACTTTGATAAGCTTTCAGAGTCACCTGAGGGACGTGCGTTCATAAAGTCTGTTGTTGACTATATAAGAAACTAACAAAATATTTGATCTTTGGGGCTGTACTGTTTTTGCGGTACAGCCCTTATTTTGTTTGTGCTAGTTGCATAAAACGCCTGCAAAACATTTGTCTGTTGTAACAAAAGTACCATGACAGCGGCTGTATATAGTTCACTTATCATTGAAAATGTGTTATAATTTAGATGTATGTTATACAGGAAGGTGATGTAAAATGCCAAAAGTAAAACGTTATAAATACAAAAATATTGCAGCGGCTCTTGCCATACTGCTTTTGATCATTCTTGCAATATCCACCTCGTGCAGTTCAAAGGCTGATAGTCCAAAGAAAAACACTGACAGCTCGTCAATCTCCTCTGCGGTCAAGGCTGACAGCAGCAGCCAAAAGCCTGCCAAAAAGCTTACGGGCAATTATATGTACGTTACCGCAAAAAACAAGACCGATATCGCAAACGGCGACCTTGTTCTTGTTAATGCCGACCACCCATTCACCGGCACAGTGGATAACACCGACACAGTTTACTCCTACTTGTTTGACAAGAATGGAAGTCAGATAATGTCAACGAGCAGCACTGAGCTGACGGCTAAAAAAGAGACTTTTGAAGCCTTTGGTAAAATGGGCAATGATTTTTATGCCGACAAGAAGCTTTCAACGCTTATGATAAACACAGCTATGCCTACAGATGACAGCGAGGACAGCAGTTCTGCCTGCTATGAACATGACACAGGACTTGCCTTTGACCTGCATCTTTATGACGCAAGCACTGGCTCATATCCTGAGTTCACAGGAGAAGGAGATTACAGCTGGATATCTGAAAACTGCTGGAAATACGGACTTATCCTCAGATACCCTGAGGACAAGGCTGACATCACAGGCGTAAGCCCTATGGCTTATCATTTCAGATATGTTGGTATACCGCACGCTGAGATAATGGCGGCAAACAAGCTTTGCCTTGAAGAATACATAGATTTTGTCAAGGACTATACATTTGAAAAGCCGCTTACATTCACGGCTTTTGACGACACTGAGTATTCAGTTTACTACGTTGCCGCAGACAAGGGCAGCACAACAAACGTGCCTGTTCCGCTTGACGACAACAACAACGAGCGGCCTAACACTATCTCAGGCAACAACGTTGACGGCTATATCGTCTGCGTGAATATGACAGAAAGTGCAGCACCTGCTGACTCGTCCTCTCAGACAGACGAGCAGGCGGCTACAGAATAAATTTTCGGAGGAAAGAAAATGCTTAAAGAAACAGTAGAAATAAAAGTT
>CALEJX010000126.1 GCA_937898375.1 uncultured Ruminococcus sp. | reverse complement strand
TGTTATCATGCTCGCTATGATTTTTGATGCTGTTTTTATGTGAACACGCTCTAATCAAATACTCGAGTATATGTATTATACTGATTACGAATCTGATATTATTGTAAGAATGTTGGACAAAACTTCTGACTATTTTTATATTTTGGATGTTTTAAACAATGAAAATCTTTCGCAATTTTTGTTGATAGATGATATTCGCGATGAAGATGCGATTATTTGTCTTTGTAATTCTCAAAATTCTGATGGTGGTTTCGGTCTTGCCGAGGGTTATACCAGCGATATCATCGACACCAAGCTGACATTAAAGGCTCTGACCGATATAGGCGAGACTGAAGCAATGACAAATGCCGCCCTCTACATCTCGTCATTGCAAAACGAGGACGGGGGCTTTGGTTATCAGCAGGGATTAAGCTCTAATGCTTATCTCACTGCTGACATTGCTAATATTCTCGTGGATACAATAGATGTCAATCCTATACTGTCATACTATCTTGAAGATACATTTACAGCTCTTGACAGCTATCTCGATTCAACATTCCCTGTCTTGAATGAGCTTTCGTCAAGTGACCTTGATACAGTATATCAGCACTTCCACACAGCTCTTTACAGGCTTAAAAGAGATGGTCGATATGATGTAACACCGTATTACGCTTTACAGGCAGAAGACGGCGGAGTATTCGACGATCCTATGGCTACAGCGCTTTACCTTGAACTGCTTGTAAGAGAGCAGAATGCTTTGGTAGCAAAAATTGATAATATCGCTATCACAAATGATAGAGGTTATGCCGTTTCTGCTTTCAACTCCAATGAAAACGTCAATATCAGCGTTATCAATGAGTTTGAAACCGATAAGGCCCACTTTGAAATGTCTATCATCAAGCCTGATGGCACGATAGTTCCGCTGAATGGCGATATTGCGATATGGAATACTACGGATAACCCTGATGGTGAATATACTGTTCGTGCTGAGATCATTCGCAACTCAAATGATGAGGTAACAACTTCACTTGAACAGACATTCAGAATTCAGCATCGTTTGGCGGTTGACAGCATAATCCTTGCGTTAAGTCAGCCTTATTCAAGAGTTGGTGATAAGGCTTCTGTTGAAGTAACAGCAGAGTTTGACATTAGCAACTTTAGTGAGGAAAATCAGCTTGCAATCAATTGGACGGTAACAGATGTATCGGGTGAAGTTCTCACAGAAGACACAATAGAAATTACCGAAGCGAATGTAGCGATGAATGCTGTTGTATTAGGCAGTTTCACTCCTGATACATCAGAACGAAACGCATATATCATTAAGGCAGAATTGATGTCAAATGATATTCAGATTGCTCAAACAACAACAAATTATTTCGTATCAGATAAGAGCGTAGCGATTGCTTACAATACAGACAAGGATTACCTCACTGAAATTGACGATAATGCCAATGTGACAATAAGTCTCAGAGATGAAAGAGTTGTTGATTTGATATTTACAACTTCTTCAGAAGATACTGAGCTTATAAATAAGCACGCAGCACAGATAGAAACAATTAAGGACAAACTGGAAAAGATGAGATATGTAGTAAATCTTAGTAATGTATCAACATCCTATCTTTCGGCAAAGGATACATTTGCTTGGATTGAATATGATCATCCAAATTATAACACACAGACTCCTTATACTCAACATATTGTTTATGATGATAACAACATAAAAATGTTGGGATATACATCTGTAGCTTACAAAGATTTTCTGTTAGTTCCTGACGAAAACAGTTCTCAGAAGATATTCAACTTTGATATTCAGCGTGATAAGACAGATTGGCATAGTATGAATGGTGGTGGATTTTTATTCAATACAACTGTTGAGGAAGAGACGATCAGTGGCTATTATGTTCTCGTGACATCAGGAGGATTAAGATTATATAGACTTGATAATGTGAATCTTAAAAGTTTCCGAAATAGTTCGATTACCGGAACACTTATGCAGACCTTTACATTTTCTAGAGTCTGTTCACATAAAACTATTGCAATTTGACAATAAATATGTTATAATAA
>CALEJX010000125.1 GCA_937898375.1 uncultured Ruminococcus sp. | reverse complement strand
GAATAGTGGGCTATATGTGGCACTGGGCTGCCCCTGATGACAAGCGTGAATATTATGCCGACCAAACGGATTTTGACATCAAAAAGGCAGTTACAAAGGAAAATATCGCAGAACTCAGCCTTGATGATATCAAAAAGCTTCAAAAAGACGGCAAGGTAAGCGAAGAATGTGTGGCTATCGTTCAGAATATCGACACCATTTCAGAAAGGCTCTCCACCCTGCGAGACGAGGGCATAGCAGTGCTTTGGCGACCGCTCCACGAAGCCAGCAACGGCGACTTCTGGTGGGGCAAGGACAAGGAAGCCTACAAATGGCTTTGGAAACTTATGTATGAACGTCAGACGAAATACCACAAGCTTAACAACCTTATATGGGTATGGTCAGCGCAGAATGCCGATTGGTATGTGGGCGACGAATACTGCGATGTGCTTTCCTGCGACGTTTATGACCAGGGTAGCAAGGACGCACAGGTGAACATAATGCTTTTCCTGCAAAGCATATC
Organism: uncultured Ruminococcus sp.; assembly: GCA_937898375.1. Classification (GTDB taxonomy): domain Bacteria; phylum Bacillota; class Clostridia; order Oscillospirales; family Ruminococcaceae; genus Hominimerdicola. The sequence continues at coordinate 32,455 of CALEJX010000125.1, read as the reverse complement.
AAAGAACAAGCCTATCGCAATGAGCGAATGTGGAAGCTTCCCTGACATACAGAGCGTGGCAGACGAGAGAGCCATGTGGGCATTCATAGGTCAGTGGGGCGGAAATTATCTTATGACCGACGACGGCAAGCTGTCCGAAGAAAACAACACCGCCGCCGAGCTTATCAAGATGTACAACAACAATCTCACCATAACAAGAGACAAGCTCCCAGACTTCACCCACCTTGCAAGTTCCATAAAAGAGGCGGAAGAAAAGTCCGCTGACAGCAAAAAGGGTGACAGCTCAAAGGCTGACAGCAAGGTGGAGAAAGAAACTTCTTCAAAGGCTGAATAACAAAAAACACCGCTGAGAAAATTCTCAGCGGCATTTTTATACCCTATTTACCTTTCAGCGCCTCAGAAAGCGTCCGCCAGCCAAGCATTGCGCACTTTACCCTTGCAGGCATATGGGAAATATCCCTGAGCGCAGAGGCTTCTTCAAGGCTGTCTATCTCCTCGTCTGTCGCCTCGCCCCTTATCATTCGCATGAAAGTATCCGCATATTTAAGCGCCGTTTCCTTGCTCTGACCTATTATCATTCCAAGCATTATATCCGTTGAAGCCTGAGATATTGCACAGCCGTCGCCCACAAAAGCCCCGTCCGTGATGATATCCCCGTCAGTTTTCAGCTTTAGCTGTATCTCGTCCCCACAGCTTGGATTTATTCCGTCAAGCACAATGTCCGCACCCTCGATGTCATGCTTGAAATCAGGGTGCATATTATGCTCCGTAAGTATCTCGTTGTAAAAATTTCTATTTTCCATAACCCATTCGCTCCCTGACAGTTGAAAGGCTGTCTAAAAATCTGTCTGCGTCCTCTTTTGTGTTGTAAAAAGCAAAGCTTGCCCTGACAGTTGACCTGTATCCAAGATATTCAAGCAAAGGCTGTGCGCAGTGATGACCTGCCCTGACCGCAATGCCGTCCGCCGCAAGTATCTCGCTCACGTCATGTGGGTGAACATTGTCCACAGTAAAGGTCAAAATGCCATTATGCTCCTCTGCTTTCTCCGAGCCGAGTATATTTATGTGAGCGATCTCTTTCATCTTCTCAAAAGCATATGCCGACACCTCAAGCTCTCTCCCATGTATCTCTTCAAAGCCCACGCTTTTCACATAGTCTATACCCGTTTCCCCCCCTCCTGCACCCGCCGCATTGACAGTGCCTGCCTCAAACTTGTGCGGCAGTTCAGCATACACCGCCGAAGTCCTTGACACCGACTCTATCATTTCGCCGCCTGTCAAAAACGGCGGCATTTCTTCCAGAAGCTCACGACTGCCGTAAAGCACGCCTATGCCCATTGGACCATAAAGTTTGTGACCTGAAAACGCAAAGAAATCCACCCCAAGCTTTTTCACGTCAACTGGAATGTGCGGCGTACTCTGTGCGCCGTCTGCCACCATAACAGCATTCCTGCGGTGTGCAATTTCTGCAAGCTTTTCAATAGGATATTCTCTGCCAAGCACATTTGAAAGCTGCGTCACCGCCACTATCTTCGTGCGGTCTGTTATAAGCTTCTCAGCCTTGTCAAGGTCAAGACTTCCGTCCTTTTCACATTCAAGAAACTTGAGTTCCGCACCCGTCTGCCTGCAAACCATTTGCCACGGCAAAAGGTCGCTGTGGTGTTCCATTATGGAAACAACCACCTCGTCCCCCTGCTTCAAATTGGAAAGCCCATAGCTGTATGCCACAAGATTTATGCTCTCAGTGGTGTTGCGTGTGAAAATTATCTCCTGCGCAGAAGCCGCACCGATAAAATCACGCACCGCCTTTCGTGCATTCTCATAATCCTCCGTTGCCTGAACGCTCAGCTCATAAATGCCCCTAAGCGGATTTGCGTTGTGGCAGATATAAAAATCTCTCACGGCATTGATAACGCACTGCGGTCGCTGTGCCGTGGCGGCGTTATCGATATAGACCGTTTTATCCTGCATCAAAAGCGGAAAATCCGCCTTGTATCCCTGCATTGTCCTCATTCCTCTGTATCAGTTTTTAATCCCATTGTCTTTTCAGCTTCCGCCGCAAACTCGCCGTCCTCAGCCATGTGGATAAGCCTTTCAACGGCGGCGTAAGCCATTATCTTCTCGGCAGTTTCTCTGTCAATGCCCCTGCTCTCGAAATAGAACATGGTGTCTGCGTCAAGCTCGCCGATAGTCGCTCCGTGAGTACCCTCAACATTCTCCTCTGCGCAAAGTATCAGCGGAACAGTCTTGTTCACCACATCATCGCCCAGCATAAGCACAGTTTCGTTCTCGCTGCCCACCGAGTCCGCAGAGCCTTTCTTGAAATCTATCGTTCCTCTGAAAACCTTTTTCGCACTGTCGGTCAAAGCGCCGTTCACTGTGATAAGGCTCTCCGTCTTTTTGCCGAAATGGGCAGCCACAATGTTGTAATCTATAGTCTGTGAATTTCTTCCCAAATAAGCGGTGTCAGCGTCAAACCTCGCTCCGTCACCCCTTAGAGTAACATTATCATCGCTGTAAATATCTCCGCCGCCTATCATGATAGTCATAATGTGGATATGTGAGTTTGCCCCACATTCCGCCCTGACCTCATGGCGCACAAGTCCGCTTTCTGACGGTTCGAGAAGCATAACAAGCTTTACCTCAGCCCCATCGTCAAGGTCGATATTCACCCTTGAAAGCAGCGGCTTATCCCCTCTGCATATCTCAAATATAACGCCCTTTGAAGCCTTTTGCGCCGTCACGTTTACTACTCTTTCAGTATAACCCTCAGCACCGCTATTGTCAAGTCTTACAGGTTCAGCCTTTTCGCCGCTCTTAAAGCAGATGTTCTCCTCTGTTTTAACAGCTCCCTCGCTGTCCCACTGTATCTCAGCGCTGTTCACCTTGAGAAAGTTCCATGTTTTTGTCGGCAGCTTGTCTATCAGGATATTTTTAGTCATTTTAAGCACTCCTTTCCCGTCAGCCTATGCTGCCTTTCATTTCAAGTCTAATAAGATTGTTCATTTCAACCGCATATTCCACAGGCAGTTCCTTTGAAACATTGTCTGCAAAGCCGCTTACGATAAGCGCCCTTGCGTCCTCCTCGGTCATACCACGGCTCATAAGATAGAAAACTGCGTCGCCGCTTATGCTTCCTATCTTCGCCTCGTGACCGATAGCGGCGTCCTTTGTGCGGATATCCATTGCAGGTATAGTGTCAGACCTTGACTCAGAGTCAAGCATAAGAGATTGACACGATACCGATGACTTGGCATTTTTTGCACTCTTTTCCACCACAACACTGCTTCTGAACGTGCTTATTCCGCCGCTCTTGCTTATTGAACGTGTATTCATGAACGAGCTTGTGTTCTTGCCCACATGAACGACCTTTGCGCCTGTATCGAGATTTTGTCCGCTTCCTGCGAATGTAACTCCCGTGAACTCCATTTTGGAATTGTCGCCCTTTAAAATGCTCATAGGGTAAAGACAGCCAATGTGCGAACCGAACGAGCCTGATACCCATTCGATAGTGCCGCCCTCCTCCACAAGGGCACGCTTTGTGTTAAGGTTATACATATTCTTAGACCAGTTCTCAATAGTGGAATATCTGAGCCTTGCGTTCTTTTTAACATAAAGCTCAACACAGCCTGCGTGAAGGTTTGCCACGTTGTATTTCGGAGCGGAGCAGCCCTCGATAAAGTGCAGGCTCGCACCCTCGTCAACTATGATAAGAGTGTGTTCAAACTGACCTGCGCCCTTTGCGTTAAGTCTGAAATAAGATTGAAGCGGTATTGAAAGCTGTACGCCCTTTGGCACATACACAAACGAGCCGCCCGACCATACTGCTCCATGCAAAGCCGCAAACTTGTGATCTCTCGGCGTAACAAGTTTCATGAAATATTTTCTCACCATGTCGGCATATTCGCCTTTCATGGCGCTTTCGATATCCATATAAACAACGCCCTCTTGCGCCACCTCAGAGCGCACGTTATGGTAAACAAGCTCAGAATCATACTGCGCACCCACGCCTGCAAGAGATTTTCTCTCCGCCTGCGGTATGCCCAATCTCTCAAATGTGTTCTTTATATCCTGCGGAACGTTCTTCCAGTTGTTCTGCATTTTCGTGTTTGGTCTTACATATGTGGCAATATTGTCCATATCAAGTCCCTCGAGAGACGGTCCCCAATCAGGGGTCGGTATCTCGTTATAAATCTGCAAAGATTGAAGTCTGAACTGCTGCATCCATATAGGGTCGTTCTTTTCTTTTGAAATTTTCTCTATAATTTCAGGGGTCAGACCGCTTTTTATGCGGTAAGCGTCATTTTCAACATCTTTTATATCATAAATACTGCGGTCAATATCCATGACCTGACTTTTTTCTTTCATTATTTTCACCTCGTCCTCGTGCCACTGCCATTCCTATTAGATAGCCGAAAAGCCCTTTTCGTTTATCTTTTCCACAAGCTCTGCACCGCCGTTTTTAACGATAACGCCGTTTTCCATAACATGAGCGGCGTCAACTGTCAGAGCCTCCAATATCCTTGTGCTGTGTGTTATAATGAGCAACGAGCCGTGAACACGCTCTCTGTAAAGCTTTACGCCCTGTGAAACTGTCCTTACTGCGTCAACGTCAAGACCCGAATCTGTCTCATCGAGTATAGCAAGTTTCGGCTCGAGCATAAGCATTTGCAGTATCTCAGCCTTTTTCTTTTCACCACCAGAAAATCCCACGTTGAGATCTCTGTCAGCATAAGACTCGTCCATGTCAAGAAGCTTCATTGTCTCCGCAAGCTTTTTCTTAAAATCCCAAAGTCTAAGACGTGTCTTAGTTTTCTGCTCCAAAGCGCTTCTTATAAATGAACTCAGGGTCACGCCCGGCACTTCCAATGGATTTTGGAACGACAGGAAAATACCCTTTTTCGCACGCTCGTTCACAGGCATATCAACAATGCTCTCGCCGCCGAAGACAATGTCGCCCTCTGTTACAGTGTAAGCAGGGTTGCCTGTTATAGCATAACCCAGCGTAGATTTACCTGTGCCGTTAGGACCCATAAGAACGTGAGTTTCATCATTGTTCACTGTCAGGTCAACGCCGTGGAGAATTTCCTTATCCCCAACGCTCACATGAAGTCCCGTTATCTTCAATAAACTATTGTTTTTCATAATCAGTGTCCTTTCCTCTATCGCCTTGTAAGGCTTTGTAAAACGTCATGACATAGGTCGTCATGAGTTAGATGTTCCTAATAGATATTATACCACAAAAGTATATAAAATCAATAGGAATTTTCAACAAACAATGACATATTACCGCCTTTTATAAAGTCAACACAACAAAAAATTTGATTTTACCCCTTGACAAATAATATTATATGACGTATAATATATGCAACGATATAGTATTATAAAGTCATATAGCATTATTTAATGGCGTTGACTTTGGAGAGGAGAGAGTAAATGGGCTTTTCAATAAGTGCAGGACTGCTTGATTCCATGGTCCTGTCGGTGGTAGACAGAGAAGATACCTATGGATATGAGATAACGCAGTTCATACGCAGTGCGGTGGACGTGTCAGAATCCACCTTGTATCCTGTGTTAAGACGGCTTCAAAAAAACGAGTTGCTTGAAACATACGATAAGGAATATATGGGCAGGAACAGGCGTTATTATCACGTTACCCCAAAGGGCGAAGCGGCGCTTGAAGGATACCGCAGAGAGTGGAAAAAGCATAAGAATATGGTAGACAGTATATTATTAGAAAAAGGTGGAGAAAATACATGAACAGACTTGAGTATCTTACCGAATTGCGCAGACGGCTTGAAGACGGCGGACTTGCCGCAGAAGAAATAAATGACGCAATGAGGTTTTATGAGGAGATCTTCCTTGACGCAGGGGTAGAGCATGAAGCCAAGACCGCCGAAAACCTAGGTACGCCCGAAGAGCTTGCCAACAAAATTTTGCAAGACAGCGGTATACACCCACAGGGCGACTCGGTGTTCCAAATGGAAGCCGCCGCTGACCCCTCACAGGCTCATTCTACAGACAGTAATGCGCCACAGAACAGCAATTCTCTTACAAAGCTTCTTATTATCATCATCACAAGCCCAATATGGTTCAGCCTTATGTGCGCACTTGCCGCAGTGGCATTAGCAATACTTTGCGCACTTCTGAGCATTATAATCGCAGTGTTCGCAACAGGTTTCTCCCTTACAATAGGCGGCATCATCACGCTTTTCACGGTCTACCCCGCAGGCATTGCCCTCATTGGCGCAGGACTTATCTGTATCGGACTTGGCGGCATGATAATAGTGCCTATCACAAAAGGAATATGGCATGGCTGTGTAAGCCTTTTCAACAAATTCACGAACTTTGTCCATAAGTTTGTAAGCTCAAAGGCGGTGGCATAATGGTAAAATATGATAACACAGGTGACGTAAAACGCAGACGCTTCCCATTTTTCCTGACGATATTTATTATCGGCATAGTGCTTTTCATTTTAGGCGTGGTGCTTATTCAGGTCACAAACACAAAAAGCCTTGGCAAGCGTTATTCCTACAACGAGAAGTTTGAATCAGCGAACATAGAGAATATCGACATTGACTTCTCTGCAGGCAAGCTCGATATCAAAAAGAGCAGTGACGAAAATATCCACATCACAGGAGAAAATCTCCCTGAGAAGCTGAATTTCTCATCATCAAACGGCAAGCTTCAAGTCAAGACCGCCGACAGCCTTTTACACCTTAAAGGCGGATATATCTCCTTTGACGGAAGTCAGCCTAAGCTGACTATAGAGCTTCCGGAAAAAGCGTTTGACACAGTAAAGATAGACGCAGGCGCAGGACAAATGAAGCTTTCAGACCTGACCTGTGAAAACCTCGACATAGATTTCGGTGCAGGAAGCTCAGAGGTCATAAACGTAACCTGCACAGATGAAGCCGACTTTGACCTTGGAGTAGGAAAAACAGTTTTCAAAGACTGCACTTTCAATTACTCAGACTTTGACTGCGGGGTAGGCGAAACAGACTTTGCAGGAAAGCTTCTCGGCGACGCTGAGATAGACGGCGGCATAGGCAGTATAAAATTTGATATCGACGGCTGTAAAAACGACTATAAGATAAAATCAGACAGCAAAGTGAAAATAAACAGCACAACAGAAGAAAGCGAACTTTCTTACAAAATAAAACTTGACATTGACAACGGTATAGGCGAAATTTCGCTTAATTTCAGATAGGAGTGATAGAAATGGCAAAACAACTTTACAAATTAAGAGAAGGCAGGATAATTTCCGGCGTGTGTGCAGGACTTGCGGAGTATTTCAATATTGACGTGAACATAGTCCGTATCTGCGCAGTGCTTATAGGCTGTGCAGGCGGCGCAGGAGTTATCGCATATATTGCGGCGTCGGTGCTTCTGCCTGAGAAATAAGACCATACTAAAGACAAAAACCACGGCTGAACATACCCTCAGCCGTGGTTTTTTGCGCCTTAACAAATATCTTTTCTGTTCATGAAAGTATGTGACCAATGCACAAAAGTGTCGTATCAAAACTGTGCAAACAAATGATTTATATTTTAATTTGGCAACAATTCTGCAATTGTTGCATTTTTTATGCAACAAAACACCTCTTTTTCGGGATAAGTAGGAGGTGAAAAACATGGAAGCAGTAATAGCGGCATTCATAGCGGCGACCGCAAGCATAGCCTGTCAGCTTATAATAGCTCGTTCGGGAGCTAAAGAAAACAAAAAGTCACAGGAAGCCACCGAGCGGCTTATTATATATAGAATAGATAAGCTGGAACAGACAGTATCCGAGCATAATGCACTCATATCAAGAATGGCGGCGGCGGAACAAAAGATAACAGACATGGAAAGGGAGAGATATTCATGAAAGAAAGAATTGCAAAGCTCATTGACGTAAAATCGCTTGTCACGTTGCTTATGACAAGCGTGTTCTGTATTCTCACGCTGAAAAGGATAATCAGCGGTGAGCAGTTCATCACAGTTTTCACCGTGGTGATATCATTCTACTTCGGCGTACAAACGGCAAAAAAATCGGGAGGTGACGGCAATGGAAAAAGCTAAAGGCATAGACGTTTCCCATTGGCAGGGGAAAATAGATTTTGACAAGGTAAAGTCGCAGGGCTACAGCTTTGTGATGATAAACGCAGGCTACGGCAAGTATATCGGTCAAAAAGACGAGAATTTTGAGAAAAACTACGCCGCCGCCCGAAAAGCTGGTCTGAATATCGGCGCATACTGGTATTCCTACGCCCTCACAGAAGCCGACGCCCTTGCGGAAGCGAAAACTTTTCTTGAAGTGGTAAAAGGCAAAAAGTTTGAATACCCCCTTGCCTTTGATATTGAGGACGCTTCCCAAAGCGAGCTTCCAAACGCCGCCATAAACAAAATGATAGCGGCGTTCTGCGACTATCTCGAAAACAACGGCTACTATGCGGCTGTCTACAGCTACGCTGACTTTTTCAAGCGCAAGGTATCAGACTCCGTGAAAAGCCGCTATGACATATGGGTGGCGCACTTTGACGTTGCAAAGCCTGCCATATCCACCTACGGAATGTGGCAGTATACAAGCAAAGGTTCTGTAAACGGCGTTTCAGACCGCTGTGATTGCAACTATGCCTACAAAGACTATCCAGCCATTATGAAAGAAAAGTGCCTTAACCTTTACCCTGCCAACGCAAAGCTCCTAGATACCACAGGCTACAAAAAAGGTGATAAGGGCAACGGCGTGTTTGCACTGAAATATCTTCTTATGCTTGCAAAGAAAAAAGGTATGCACAACAACAGCCTTGATAAAAACGGCATTTTCGGCGTTGGCACTCAAAAAGCCGTGAACAATATCCTCAAAGTCCACGGCTATTCACAAAACGGCATAGCAGGCAAGAAATTCATTGACCTTGTGGGCAACGAACTTCTAAAATAAACACAAACCACCGCACCCCACCTGTAGGGGCGAACAGCGTTCGCCCGCAAATTCGCCACAAAATAATAAGCACATAAAAAAGGCTGTACCCTTACGGATACAGCCTTGAATGCTATGCAAAATTTATTAAACCAACTGAATGATAGCCATTTCAGCAGCGTCGCCACGACGTGGTCCGATCTTGATGATCTTTGTATAGCCGCCGTTTCTGCCCTCGTATGAAGGTGCAATGTTGTCAAACAGCTTCTTAGCTACGTCTTCCTTAGTTACATAAGAAAGTACCTGACGCTTTGAGTGAAGGTCGCCTGCCTTGCCGAGAGTAATCATTTTCTCAGTCATAGCAGCAACTTCCTTAGCTCTTGTTACAGTGGTTTCAATCTTACCGTTTTCGAGAAGATAAGTAACCATAGCTCTGAGCATTGCTTTTCTCTGGTCGCTAGTTCTTCCCAGCTTTCTTGTGCCTGGCATAGATTTTCACTCCTTACTTTAATTATCGTCCTCTGAATTAAGGTCGTAACCCAATGAATGAAGCTTTTCCTTTACCTCGTCAAATGACTTCTTACCAAGGTTTCTGACCTTCATCATTTCTTCAGCAGACTTTTCAATCAAATCGTTAACCGTGTTAATTCCTGCACGCTTCAGACAGTTAAATGAACGCACAGATAAGTCAAGTTCCTCAATGGTCATCTCAAGGATCTTTTCCTTGCCCTTTTCATCCTTTTCAACCATCATCTCTACAACGTTGGTCTCTTCTGAGAGATCAACAAAGAGATTCAGATGCTCGTTGAGGAGTTTGGCTGCCATTGATACAGCTTCCTTAGCGGAGATAGTACCGTCGGTCCAAACCTCCAGTGTAAGCTTATCAAAGTCGGTGATCTGTCCAACACGGGTGTTATCCACCGTGAAGTTCACCTTTAATACAGGCGTATAAATACTGTCTACTGCAATAACACCGATAGGGGCATTAGGCATAAGAGCCTTGTTCTTTTCCGCAGAAACATATCCACGACCTCTGTCGATCTCAATTTCCATATAAAGCTTTGCGCCCGGTCCCAATGTTGCAATGTGCATATCAGGAACAAGAATGTCCACCTCAGAATCTGTCTTGATGTCGCCGGCAGTGACAACGCACTCGCCTTCGGCTTCAATGTAGATCTTTTTAGGACCCTCGCCGTAAAGCTTTGCAGTTAAACCCTTGAGGTTAAGAATGATCTCAGTAACATCTTCCTTAACTCCGGGAATTGTTGATAGTTCGTGGTGTACACCGTCGATCTTTACCGATGTAACGGCGACGCCTGGCAAAGAGGAGAGCAGTACACGTCTCAGACTGTTTCCGAGCGTAATACCATAGCCACGCTCCAGAGGTTCGAGAATAAACTTGCCGTATGTTCCGTTGCTCTTTAGCTCGGCTGTTTCGATTTCAGGCTTTTCTATTTTTTCAAGCATTTAAGACCCTCCTGTTTTCAAACTCGATTGTTTTATATGATCAATAACACATACACTTCCAAAAACATATCAAGTATTTCTCCGATACGCACCCATGCAGAGTGCATACCGAGAGAACCACTATCAATACATTATTTAGAATACAACTCGACGATGAGGTGCTCCTCGATGTCATAGTCAAGGTCGTCCTTAACAGGCATACGCAGAACCTTAGCTGTCTGGTTGTCCTTGTTTACCTCAAGCCATGTAGGAGCTGCCTTTGAAGCGTTAGCCTCAATGATCTGCTTGAACTTCTCGCTCTTCTTGCTGTTTTCCTTAAGTGAGATAACGTCGCCTTCCTTAACTCTGTAAGAAGGAATGTCAACTCTCTTGCCGTTAACAAGATAATGACCGTGAACAACGAGCTGACGAGCCTCTCTTCTTGTCATTGAAAGACCCATTCTGTATACAACGTTGTCAAGTCTTGACTCGAGAAGAGTAATGAGGTTAGCACCAGCCTGACCCTCCATTTTCTCAGCAAGCTCGAACAAGTGACGGAACTGCTTCTCAAGAACGCCGTAGATGAACTTGAGCTTCTGCTTTTCCTTGAGCTGCATACCGTATTCTGAAACTTTCTTTCTCTTGTTATCGTTGGAATTACGCTTTGTTTCTTCCTTATTAACACCCATAACTGCTGGGCTGATTCCGAGAGATTTACATCTCTTGAGTATTGGTTCTCTATTTACTGCCATAGTAAATACCTCCGTTTTCTAAATGTTATCGGGTCTTAGCCGAATTGCTTACCCGACTTTGAGTAAACTACAAACTCAAATTGTCTTATAAACTATACACGTCTTCTCTTTGGAGGACGGCATCCATTGTGAGGGATCGGAGTTACATCCTTGATAAGTCTAACTTCAAGATCCTCAGACTGCAAAGCTCTGATTGCAGCCTCACGGCCAGCACCAGGTCCCTTTACAAAAACTTCAACTGTCTTAAGGCCATGCTCCTTAGCAGCTCTTGCAGCAGTTTCAGCAGCTGTCTGAGCAGCGAATGGAGTAGACTTCTTAGAACCTCTGAAGCCGAGTCCGCCGGCAGATGCCCAAGAAATAGCATTGCCCTGCATATCTGTAATAGTTACGATAGTGTTGTTAAAAGTAGACTGGATATGAACCTGTCCCTGTTCAATGTTCTTTCTTTCACGACGACGACGAATAGTAGTCTTCTTCTTAGCCTGAGCCATTGTTCACACCCTCCTTACTTCTTCTTATTAGCGATTGTCTTTACAGGACCCTTACGAGTTCTTGCATTGGTCTTTGTTCTCTGACCTCTAACTGGGAGACCTCTTCTGTGACGAAGACCACGATAACAACCGATTTCTGTCAATCTCTTGATATTGAGCGCAACATTTCTTCTGAGGTCACCCTCAACAGTGATGTTATGGTCAATATATTCACGCAATTTAGCTACATCGTCCTCAGACATATCCTTAACTCTTGTGTCAGGATTTACGCCTGTTTCATTAAGAATCTTAGTAGCAGTTTTCTGACCTATACCATAGATATAAGTAAGAGCAATTTCAATTCTCTTATCCTTTGGCAGGTCGATACCAGCAATACGAGCCATTATTTAGCTGCACCTCCATTATTGGTTTGTTAGCCCTGACGTTGTTTGTGCTTAGGATTCTGGCAGATTACCATAACCTTGCCTTTTCTCTTGATTACCTTGCACTTCTCGCAGATAGGCTTAACTGAAGGTCTTACTTTCATTGAAATACCTCCTTTGAATTTAGCGACAAGAATTAAAAATTCTTAAACTTATGGGAAAGCTTACTTAGCTCTCCATGTGATTCTTCCCTTTGTCAAGTCATACGGTGACATTTCGACCGTTACCTTATCTCCGGGCACGATACGAATATAATTCATACGCAGCTTACCCGAAATATGAGCAAGGATTTTATGACCGTTTGAAAGTTCTACCAGAAACGTTGCATTTGGCTTAGCCTCAATTACCGTTCCCTCAAGTTCGATAACGTCTTCCTTTGACATTAAAAAACCTCCCCATCTAAAAGGTTTTGGTCTGCTGTAACATGGTTTGGGTCAAAACCTTGTATCAGCCGTCTTAATTTCCTGTTTGTCAGCTCATCAGTGCTGATGATAACGCCCGCAGGTGAAATGTGTTTCATGTTTTTGCGCTTTGGCTTTTGAAGCTTGCGCTCCTTGCCGTCTGCGATATACACAAAACCGCCGCTGGCAGCTACCGCAACAAAATATCTGCCCTTATCACGGCCTGCGTTCGCAAGCACCACTGAACCGATCGGTATATCTACAACGCTTTTCTCCGTCATACTTTGGTCAGAATAACTGCCCCGTCAGGAGTAACTGCGATTGTATGCTCAAAATGAGCCGCCCACTTGCCGTCTTTTGTCTTGACAGTCCAGCCGTCAGGCATTGTCTTGATATCAGCTGTACCCATGTTTATCATAGGCTCTATAGCTATTACCATGCCTGCCACAAGTCTGATGCCGTGACCAGCCTTGCCATAGTTCGGAACTTCAGGATCTTCGTGAAGTTTTTTGCCCACACCATGACCTACGAACTGTCTTACAACGGAGTAGCCGTTGTCCTCATTGTATTTCTGAATAGCCGCACCCAAGTCGCCAAGTCTAACACCAGGCTTTACCATATCTATTGCAAGATACAGACTTTCTTCGGTGGACTTCATCAGAGCCTCTGCCTCAGGGGAAATCTTGCCTACAGCAAAGGTCTTGCAGGAATCTCCGTGATAGCCGTCGATATAAGCACCAACGTCTACTGAAACGATGTCGCCCTCGCAAAGCTTGCGTGGACCGGGGATACCATGGATTATCTCATCGTTGACGGAAATGCAGGCTGAGCCTGGAAATCCGCCGTAGCCAAGAAAGCTTGGCTTTGCACCATGAGAAGTGATATATCTGTGAACGACTTTATCAAGCTCGTAGGTAGTCATACCCGGTCTGATAGCCTCGCCCGCAGCGATCAATGCTCCGGCGGTTATTGCGCCCGCCTTCCGCATTTTCTCGATCTCTTTGTTTGATTTAACGCAAATCATTAAAAACGCCTCGGATTCTATGCCTTAACAGCTTCGAGGACAAGCTTTGAAGTGTCCTCTACCTTATCCTGTCCCTCAACAGTAACAAGTTTGCCCTGCTTACCATAATAATCTTTAAGAGGGGCGGTTGATTTGTGATATGTCTGAAGTCTGCTGATAACTGTTGCAGGCTCATCGTCCTTACGGATAACGATTGGCTTGCCGCAAACGTCGCACACACCCTCTACCTTTGAAGGCTTGAAAGCTGTGTGGTAAGTAGCGCCACAGTCAAGGCAAACTCTTCTGCCTGAAAGTCTCTGCTGGATAGTCTCGTCCGGAACATATATCTCGATGACCTTGTCTATCTTAACGCCCATAGCGTCAAGTGCCTCAGCCTGAGGAACTGTTCTTGGGAAGCCGTCCAGAATGAAACCGTTCTGAGCGTCAGGCTCAGCGATCCTGTCCTTGAGGATACCGATTACGATATCGTCTGATACAAGGTCGCCTGCGTCCATAGCAGCCTTAGCCTTGAGACCGTACTCAGTGCCAGCCTTAACAGCAGCTCTGAGCATATTACCTGTAGAAATAGTAGGAATATTCAGAGCCTTGCAGATAACCTCAGCCTGAGTTCCTTTTCCCGCACCGGGAGCGCCTAAAAGAATAATATTCATTTTTAACTCCTTTTTATCTCAAACGTAAAGCCTATGGTTTATTCAAGGAAGCCCTTATGATGACGCATCATCATCTGAGATTCCATAGTTCTTGCAGTTTCAAGAGCAACTGATACAACGATGAGTATCGAAGTACCGCCCATTGCAATGTTCATCTTTGCGATCGAAGAAAAGATAATAGGGAAGATAGCGATTATTCCGAGGAACACAGCTCCTACCAATGTTATCTTTGACAGAACCTTCTTCAGATAATCGGAAGTTGGTCTGCCCGGTCTGATACCAGGGATACCGCCGTTATTCTGTCTGAGGTTGTTAGCGATCTCAAGTGGATTGTACTGCATTGAAACGTAGAAATAGTTAAAGCCGATTATCAGCACGAAGTACAGACAAGCGTAGAACGGATGAGTGTACTCGAACCAGTGGAGGAAGTGATCGTAGAAACTTCCGCTCTTAGGTTCAATGAACATCTTGAGTGTTGAAGGCAGTGACATGAAAGCCATTGCAAATATGATAGGCATAACGCCGCTCATTGCGATCTTGACCGGAATAAATGTATTCTGACCGCCGTACTGTTTTCTGCCGACTACTCTCTTAGCGTACTGTATCGGTATTCTTCTTTCAGCCTCGTTCATAAAGATGATAAAGCCTATCATCAGAACAAACACAATGAGTATGAAGATAACAAGTATGATCTTCTTAGCATCACCAGTCTTCATCAAACTGAAGAGACTGAGTACTGCTGAAGGGCCTCTAGCAATGATACCTGCGAACAGGAGCATTGAGATACCGTTTCCGATACCCTTTTCATTGATCTCGTCACCAAGCCAAATAGTCAGTGACGCACCTGCTGTAAAGCAAGCGATAATAACGATCTCTGCGAATATCTTGCTAAAGCCCTCTGTGTAAACACAAGCGCCCGCTTTCTTCATGGTGAGGTAATAAGCCCACGCCTGGAAGATCGCAATAGCAAGGGACGCATATTTTGTTATCTTGTTGAGTTTCTTTCTTCCCTCCGGTCCCTCTTTCTGGAGTCTTTCCAGAGGTGGGAGAGCATAGGTCAGAAGCTGAATGATAATTTGTGCATTAATATAAGGTGAAACGGAGAGCGCCAAGAGGGTAGCTTTTGAGAAGTTACCTCCTGACAGAACGTTCAGGTAGCTGAAAAAGTCACCTGACGAAGCACTCTGTTCAAACCATGCTGACAATGCGGTTGAGTCAAGGTAAGGTACAGGAACTGTACCGCCGACTCTGTAGATGATGATGATGAAAAAAGTAAATAGAAGTTTTTTTCTTAATTCCGGAACTCTCCAGGCATTACGAAATGTCTCTATCACAATTACATCACCTCAACCTTCCCGCCTGCCTTTTCAATCTTTTCCTTAGCAGCTGCTGAGAACTTAGCAGCTTTAACGGTAAGGTTTTTAGTTAATTCGCCGTTTCCGAGGATCTTGACGCCGTCAAGTTCCTTCTTGATGATGCCTGAAGCTTTAAGAAGCTCAGTATCAACAACTGTGCCGTCAACAAATCTATCAAGATCAGATACATTTACGATAGCATACTTTGTTGCGAAAATATTGTTGAATCCACG
This sequence comes from uncultured Ruminococcus sp., assembly GCA_937898375.1. Lineage (GTDB taxonomy): Bacteria > Bacillota > Clostridia > Oscillospirales > Ruminococcaceae > Hominimerdicola. The sequence goes on along the minus strand of CALEJX010000125.1, from coordinate 16,782 downwards.
CTTAGGGATTCTTCTTGCGAGCATTGTCTGTCCGCCTTCAAAGCCCGGTCTAACTCCGCCGCCGGAACGAGCCTTCTGACCTTTGTGTCCCTTGCCTGCGGTCTTTCCGTTACCGGAACCGTGACCTCTGCCCTTGCGCTTGCTCTCCTTTACGGAGCCTGCAACAGGTGATAATTCGTGCAGTTTCATTCAGATTGCACCTCCTTATGCTTCAGTTACTTTAATAAGATGGGAGATAACCTTTACCTTTCCCTTTGTCTGAGGATTGTCAGGCTGACAAGTCTTATCCCCGATTTTTCTGAGACCCAGTGAATTAGCGGTAGCGACCTGCTTATCGCTTCTTCCGTTAAGGCTCTTTATCAGTTCGATGTTAATTGCCATAACTGTTATCCTCCTTAGCCTGTAATTTCTTTAACTGTCTTGCCTCTGAGAGCTGCTACTGTTTCAGCGCTTCTGATGTTAGCAAGACCGCTTATTGTAGCTCTTACTGCGTTGTAAGGATTGTTTGAACGGAGCTGCTTAGCTCTGATATCCTTGATTCCAGCAGCTTCTACAACGGCTCTTACTGTGCCGCCTGCGATAACTCCAGTACCTGGTGCTGCAGGCTTGAGAAGAACCTCGCCTGCACCGAACTTACCGATAATTTCGTGTGGGATAGTTGTTCCCTTAAGTGAAATTCTGATAAGGTTCTTCTTGGCGTCCTGGATTGCCTTTCTGATTGCGTCAGGAACTTCTCCTGATTTACCGATTCCGAAACCTACTACTCCGTTTCCGTCGCCTACTACTACGAGGACTGAGAACTTCATTATACGGCCGCCCTTAACAGTCTTTGATACTCTGTTAATCGCAACGACCTTTTCAGTAAGTTCCATGTTTGAAGCATCTATTAAAGCCAATGTTTACCCTCCTCTTTAGAACTTAAGTCCGCCTTCACGGGCTCCGTCTGCCAACTCCTGAACACGTCCGTGGTAAAGGTATCCGCCTCTGTCGAATACGACATTCTCGATACCCTTTGCCTTAGCTGCCTGAGCGATCATCTCGCCGACCTTGTGAGCGCCTTCCTTGTTGCCGCCGTTGCCTTCAAAATCCTTGGACATTGAAGAAGCGCTGCAAAGTGTTACGCCGTTAACATCGTCAATGATCTGCACATAGATATGCTTAGAGGAGCGGAATACGTTGAGACGAGGACAATCAGCTGTTCCGTTGATCTTGTTGCGGACTCTCTGATGTCTTTTGGCTCTTGCCTTAGCCTTGTCAAGCTTTTTAACCATAGTAATTCTCTCCTTTTATTACTTCTTGCTGCCCTTACCAGCTTTACCTTCCTTACGGATAACGTACTCGCCTTCGTAACGAATACCCTTACCCTTATAAGGCTCTGGTGGACGCTTCTCACGGATCTCACAAGCAAACTGACCTACTTCCTGCTTGTCGCAGCCTGAAATTACGATGTGGTTTGCGTCAGGTACGTCGATCTTGATAGTATCTGTCTCAGGAACGATAACCTGATGAGAGAAACCAAGGTTCATAACAAGGTTCTTACCCTGCTTCTGAGCTCTGTAACCTACACCAACGATCTCAAGCTTCTTTGCGAAACCGTCTGTAACACCCTCTACCATGTTGTGTACGAGTGTTCTTGTCAGACCGTGCAGTGACTTGTGGAGCTTATCTTCTGAAGGACGCTCTACTGTGATCACGCCGTCTGCACACTTTATGATCATATCCTTGTGGAACTCTTTTGTGAGTGAACCCTTAGGACCCTTTACTGTAACTACGTTTCCGTCTGCAACAGTAACCTCTACACCTGCAGGAACACTAATTGGCTTAATACCTATTCTTGACATAACTTAGTCCTCCTTACCAGATGAATGCGAGAACTTCTCCGCCGACATTCAGCTCTCTAGCCTTCTTGTCTGTGATAACGCCCTTTGAAGTAGATACGATTGCAATACCGAGGCCCTTTATAACCTTTGGCATATCCTCGCAGCTTGCGTAAATTCTCAGACCAGGCTTTGAAACTCTTCTGAGTCCTGTGATGACTGGATTTCTGTTCTCGTCATATTTAAGAGTAATTCTAATGATACCCTGCTTACCGTCTTCAATGATCTTGAAGTCCTTAACGTATCCTTCGTCTACGAGGATCTGTGTGATAGACTTCTTCATATTAGATGCAGGAACGTCAACTGTTGCGTGCTTCGCAGTACTTGCGTTACGGATTCTTGTAAGAAGATCCGCTATTGTATCAGTAATTTGCATGCGTGTTAACCTCCTTTTACCAACTAGCCTTCTTAACTCCCGGAATCTTACCCTCGTGAGCCAACTCTCTGAAACAGATACGGCAAACGCCGAACTTTCTCAGATAAGCATGAGGTCTTCCGCAGATCTTACATCTGTTGTAAGCACGAGTGGAATATTTAGGCGTAGCCTGCTGTTTGTTGATCATAGCCTTCTTAGCCATTTTTTATCCTCCTCTTACTTATCAGCAAATGGAGCACCCATAAGTGAAAGCAGCTCCTTTGCCTCTTCGTCAGTTTTTGCAGTTGTGATAAAGTTGATATCCATACCACGAACCTTATCTATCTTATCGTATTCGATCTCAGGGAAGATCAGCTGCTCCTTAAGACCAGTAGAGTAGTTACCTCTGCCGTCGAAGGAGTTAGGGTTGATACCTCTGAAGTCTCTTACACGAGGAAATGCTACGTTGAAAAGTCTGTCAACGAATTCATACATTTTCTCTGCTCTCAGTGTTACCTTAACACCGATGATCTGTCCGTCTCTGAGCTTGAAGTTAGCAACGGACTTCTTTGCCTTACAAACGATCGGCTTCTGTCCTGTGATAGCAGCCAGATCAGTCATAATAGCGTCGATAACCTTCTTGTTATCCTTATCTGCGCCGCAGCCCACGTTGATAACAACCTTATCAAGCTTTGGGATCTGCATAACGTTAGCGTATTCGAATTTCTTCATCATAGCAGGAGCTACGTCGCTAACATAATATTCTTTAAGTCTAGCCATCGTAATATCCTCCTAATTAAAATTCTTCGCCGCAGTCTGCGTTCTTGCAGACTCTAACTTTAGTACCGTCCTCAAGGAACTTATGAGCGACTCTTGTTGGCTTGCCGCACTTAGGGCAAACTGCCTGTACCTTTGAAGCGTACATTGCAGCCTCAGCCTCAACTATGCCGCCCTGCTCGCCCTGACGTCTTGGCTTAACGTGCTTTGTAGCAATGTTAAGACCCTCAACGATTACCTTTCCCTCCTTAGGGGAAACTTCCAGGACCTTGCCCTTCTTACCCTTGTCCTTACCGGAGAGGATAACGACGGTGTCGCCTGTTTTTACGTGTACCTTATTCATTGTTACGACACCTCCAATTAAAGAACTTCTGGAGCAAGTGAAAGGATCTTCATATAGTCCTTCTCTCTGAGCTCCTTAGCTACTGGTCCAAATATACGAGTACCTCTTGGGTTCTTGTCTTCTTTGATAATAACAGCTGCGTTTTCGTCAAAACGGATATATGTGCCGTCTGCACGACGAAGACCCTTAGCTGAACGAACGATTACTGCTTTAACAACGTCGCCCTTTTTAACAACTCCGCCTGGTGTTGCCTTTTTAACAGAACAAACTACAACGTCACCGATGTTTGCATACTTTCTGCGTGTTCCGCCGAGTACCCTGATGCACATAAGCTCCTTTGCTCCGGAGTTATCTGCTACCTTCAGGTAAGTCTGCATTTGTATCACAGTGCGTTCCTCCTTTCAGAATTTAACGTGCGGTCGGCAGAAGTTATCTGCCACCTGCACTATGCGTTTTAATTACTTAGCCTTCTCAAGAACGTTAACAAGACGCCATCTCTTGTCCTTTGACAGAGGTCTTGTTTCCATAACTTCAACCTTGTCGCCTATATTGCAAACATTGTTTTCGTCATGTGCCTTAAGCTTAACTGTTCTCTTGATGATCTTCTTGTAAAGTGGGTGCTGTACGTTATCCTTGATAGCAACTACGATAGTCTTATCCATTTTGTTAGAAACTACAACGCCAACTCTAGTTTTTCTCAAATTTCTCTCTTCGCTCACAGTTAATCCTCCCTTCGAAAATTACTGAACATTGGACTCTTGCTTACGAATGAATGTCTTTACACGAGCAATATCCTTCTTCACAGCCTGAAGTCTCTTAGGATTCTCCAGCTGATTTACAGCGTGCTGGAAACGAAGGTTAAAAAGCTCCTGCTTGAGCTCAGCGAGTTTGCTGTTGAGCTCGTCGACTGTCATATCCTTGATTTCATTAGCCTTCATTATTGCTCACCACCCGTTTCTTGAGTATCTCTTTTAACGAACTTACACTTGATAGGCAGCTTGTGCATTGCAAGACGCATTGCTTCTCTAGCTGTCTCTTCAGGTACTCCTGCGATCTCGAACATTACTCTGCCCGGCTTAACAACGGCTACCCAATACTCAGGTGCGCCCTTACCTTTACCCATTCGAGTTCCAAGAGGCTTTCTTGTTGCAGGCTTATCTGGGAAGATCTTGATCCAAACCTGACCGCCACGCTTGATGTATCTTGTCATTGCGATACGGGCAGCTTCGATCTGATTTGATGTGATCCAAGCAGGCTGAAGAGCCTGAAGACCATACTCACCGTGAGAAACTGTGTTACCTCTCATAGCCTTGCCTGTCATACGGCCACGGTGCTGTTTTCTGAACTTAACTCTCTTTGGAAGCAGCATTACTTGTTACCTCCCTCTTTTTTAGCCTTATTGAAGTCACGCTTACCATTTCTGTTCTGGCGTCTTCTGTCGTTTGACTCTCTCTTGTCTGAAGCAGCAACTTCGCCCTTAAGAACTTCGCCTCTGTATATCCATACCTTAACGCCGATCCTACCGTAAGTTGTGTGTGCCTCAGCTGTACCGTAGTCGATGTCAGCTCTGATAGTCTGGAGCGGGATCGTACCCTCGTGGTATGTCTCTGCTCTAGCGATCTCAGCGCCGCCAAGACGGCCGCCGCATCTAACCTTGATACCCTTAGCGCCGAGCTTCATAGCTCTGCCGATAGACTGCTTCATTGCTCTTCTGAATGAGATTCTATCTTCAAGATCGTGTGCGATCTTTTCTGCAACGAGCTGTGCATTGATGTCAGGCTGCTTTACCTCAACGATGTTGATAGCAACGCTCTTGCCGATCATCTTTTCAACGTTTGCACGGAGCTTCTCGATCTCTGCGCCGCCTCTGCCTATTACGATACCAGGCTTTGCACAGTGGATGTGGATTCTTACCTTCTGACCGCCGTCCTTATCGGCAAATCTTTCGATCTCTACTTTTGGAACGCCGGCGTATACGCACTTATCTGCTGGATTCTTTGACCTTGTATTCAGTACCTTAAGAATGTAGTTACGAACGTTGTAATCCTCAACCAGTGTATCGCCAAAAGTACCCTTTTCTGCAAACCAGCGGGAGTCCCAATTCTTAATCACACCGACACGAAGTCCGTGTGGATTTACTTTCTGTCCCATAGTTTACCTCCTCTTTCAGCTTATTCCTTTTCCTTGAGAACGATCGTAACGTGTGATGTTCTCTTCAGAATTCTATATGCTCTGCCTTGTGCTCTTGGCATGATTCTCTTCATTATCGGTCCCGGACAAACATAGCACTCTGCAACGTAAAGGTTGTTCTTATCCATGTTATGGTTGTTCTCAGCGTTGTGAGCGGCGGACTTCAGAAGCTTCTCAAGATATTCACTTGCAGCCTTTGGTGTATGCTTTACTGTTGCCATTGCAACATCATAGTCTTTTCCTCTGATCAGATCGAGAACGATCTGCACCTTACGAGGAGCAATACGAGCATTTCTCAGAATTGCTTTTGCTTCCATTTGTATTCCTCCTTCCGCACTACTTACCGTTGTTTGAGGTCTTTGAACCTGCATGACCCTTGAATGTTCTTGTTGGAGCAAACTCTCCCAGCTTGTGACCAACCATGTCCTCTGTTACATATACAGGAACGTGCTTACGTCCGTCGTGAACTGCGAATGTGTGACCAACGAATTCAGGGAATATTGTAGAAGCTCTGCTCCATGTCTTGAGCACCTTCTTCTCGCCTGCATCGTTCATTGCCTTAACTCTCTTGTAAAGGACCTCCTGTACGTATGGTCCCTTCTTGACACTTCTACCCATTGATCATCTGCCTCCTTTCAGCATTACTTACCGTTTCTGCGTTTTACGATAAACTTATCGGAGCGATGATGCTTAGCACGGGTCTTGTATCCCATAGTTGGCTTACCCCAAGGTGTAACTGGGCTTGGTCTACCAACTGGAGCACGACCCTCACCACCACCGTGTGGGTGATCGCATGGGTTCATTACAGAACCTCTAACGGTAGGTCTCCAGCCCATATGGCGCTTTCTACCTGCCTTACCGATATTAACGTTCTCATGGTCGATGTTTCCTACCTGACCTATTGTAGCCATGCAGTTTACAGGGACCTTTCTCATCTCGCCTGAAGGAAGTCTTACGAGTGCGTAGTTGTCTTCCTTACCCATGAGCTGAGCCATATTTCCTGCTGAACGAACGAGCTGTGCGCCCTTGCCAGGGTAAAGCTCAATGTTGTGGATGAATGTACCAACAGGAATGTTGATCATTGCAAGTGCATTACCAGGCTTGATATCCGCGTCTGCGCCTGCTCTGATAACGTCACCTACCTTAAGACCATAAGGTGCGATGATGTATCTCTTCTCGCCGTCCTCATACTCTACAAGAGCAATGAAAGCTGAACGGTTTGGATCGTACTCGATAGTAAGAACTGTAGCGTTCATATCGAGTTTGTTTCTCTTAAAATCAATTACACGGTATTTTCTTCTTACTCCGCCGCCTCTGTGACGAACAGTGATTCTACCGTAGCTGTTTCTACCTGAGTTCTTCTTGAGCGGCTCAAGCAGAGACTTACATGGAGCAGCCTTTGAAAGCTCGGAATAATCGGTAACTGTCATACCTCTTCTACCGGCTGTAGTAGGCTTGTAGCTCTTTATTGCCATTTAAAATTCACTCCTTATCTGAGTTTTGCGAAAAGGTCAAAGCGTTTTCACGCCAAGTGCCCTTCCATACTTACGTCCTGCGGTGAAATGAATGAGCGGTCCTCGCCGCCTCGCAAGACCTTTCCGAAAGCTTCTCGGTATTCATGAAGTCTTTCGGAGGAATGCAGCTTTACGCTGCACCTCTTTTAGAGGATATTAGAACAAGCCCTCGAAGAATTCGATTGTCTTGTCACCCTCAAGAGTAACGATCGCTTTTTTCCAGTCTGGTCTGTAGCCTACGCTTCTTCCCATTCTATTCTGCTTACCCTTAACGCTGATCGTGTTTACCTTAGCTACCTTTACGTTGAAGAGTTCTTCAACAGCCTTAGCGATCTCGATCTTGTTAGCGTCCTTAGCGACCTTGAAAGTGTATCTGTTAGCCTGAAGTCTATCCATAGAGTCTTCAGTGATAACTGGCTTTAAAATAATGTCTTGAGCAGTTCTCATTATGCGTAAACCTCCTCAATCTTCTTTACAGCCTCTGAAGAAACGATAAACTTATCATAGTTCAGAATGTCGTAAACACTGAGAGTATTTACAGTAGCTGTCTTAATGCCAGGAATGTTGGCTGCACTCTTGATAACGGTCTTATCAGACTCTGCTGTAACGATGAGAGCCTTACCCTCTGCGCCAAGTGCCTTGAGCATCTCAACAACAGCCTTTGTCTTGTAGCTCTCGAGCTTGATAGAATCAACAACTACGAGGTTCTCATCAACGACCTTTGTTGAAAGTGCAGACTTCATACCGAGTCTTCTTTCCTTTTTATTAAGTGAATAGCTGTAATCTCTTGGCTTAGGACCGAGAGCAACACCACCGTGTACCCACTGTGGAGCTCTGATAGAACCCTGTCTTGCGTGACCTGTTCCCTTCTGTCTCCATGGCTTTCTACCGCCGCCTCTTACTTCTGTTCTTGTAAGAGTTGACTGTGTGCCCTGTCTCTGGTTAGCAAGATAATTTACAACCATAGCGTGCATGATAGCCTTGTTTGGCTCGATACCGAAAATAGCATCGTTAAGCTCAGTGTCGGCAACCTTTTTGCCTGTCATATCAAATACTGAAATCTGTGACATTATGATTCCTCCTTCCACTAAGCCTTCTTAACGCAGTCGCAAATTGTAACTGTACCGTTCTTTGGTCCAGGAATTGCGCCCTTGATTGCGATAAGATTGTTTTCTGCGTCTACCTTGACGATCTCAAGATTCTGTACAGTTACCTTTACGTTACCGTACTGACCAGGCATACCCTTGCCCTTGAAGATCCTTGAAGGTGAAGAACAAGCACCCATAGAACCTGCATGTCTGTGTACAGGACCTGTACCGTGAGTTTCCTTAAGTCTTGAGTTGTTGTGACGCTTGATCGTACCGGAGAATCCGTGACCCTTGCTTGTACCGCTAACATCAACGATGTCGCCTGCAGCAAATGTGTCAGCCTTTACGATATCTCCAACATTAAGAGCTGATGTATCAGCAAGTCTGAACTCCTTAAGAGTTCTCTTCATTGCAACGTCAGCCTTCTTGAAGTGACCCTGAAGAGGCTTGTTTACTCTCTTCGCTCTGATGTCGCCGTAGCCCAGCTGAACAGCTTCATAGCCGTCATTCTCAACTGTCTTTTTCTGAACGACAACGCAAGGACCAGCTTCAACAACTGTTACAGGAATTACTTTTCCTGCTTCATCGAAAATCTGTGTCATACCGATTTTCTTACCGATGATTCCCTTTTGCATTATGTTTTCCTCCTATGTGGTTATTGGTCGGACTTGTCCGACGTGACCTGCGTGTTAAATGTTTTTTGAGATCGCACGCGATCTCATTTGGAGATTACTTGATCTCCATAACAATGTTAACGCCTGCAGGAAGTTCAAGATTTTCAAGAGCTGCCGTTGTTTCCTTTGTAGGTCTGAGCACGTCGATAAGTCTCTTGTGAGTTCTCATCTCGAACTGCTCACGGCTATCCTTATACTTGTGTACAGCTCTGAGGATCGTGATTACCTCTTTGTCTGTAGGAAGTGGGATAGGGCCTGAAACCTGTGCGCCTGAACGCTTAACAGCCTCAACGATCTTTGCTGCAGCTGCATCAACAACTGCGTGCTCGTAACCCTTGATCTTGATTCTGATCTTTTCATTGACTGCCACTTAAATCGCCTCCTTGTGCAAATTAAAAAAAGTTTAGGGGGCAGCTTTCTTTCACTCAAGCCTCAGTCAATTGCGTAAATGATCGAGGCGTGCCGATCGCTTACGCAATTGACAGGTTCGAGCTTTTAAAAGCTTTCTGTTGACACCCGTTTACACTCTGCCGTGTGTTTCCTGCCGCTCTCATAAAAAATTCCGAAACCCATAAGGCTTTCGGACTCAGAAAACAGCGCACACAGCATCACACATACTCACGCTAAAGCAGACCTTGTCCGCTATCGCAAGAAGCATAAGCACATACTGTGTTCGGTATTAACAGTCGCCCGGTTTAAAATCGGACATACTCCACGGAAATTACCTGACCAACTGTCAGCAACCTTCCGCTTCATCGCATATCATCATCGTGTACATTAAATACACTGTGCAGTCACGCAAGTATTATTATACACTACTTTTACCCCATTTGCAAGCGGTTACAGACAAATTACAGTATAGAACTTTTGCTGATTTTTCAGTATATTTCTATACACATTGCATAAATTTCACTATGAGTATCATTTACCGCTACATTTTATTCATATTCGCCGCAAAACCTGTATTTTCGGGGCTTTAGCAGAGTAAAACGCTACTATTTATCGCAATAATTTTGCTATCACCAAAAAAAACGGGCGACCAAAGGTCGCCCCTACAAGAGGTATGTTGTAGGGGACGGCGTCCTCGACGTACCATTTTGCTGTGTCACGTTACACAAAATTTGCATATTACGCCACGTTGTCATTATTATAATACGCCTTGACCTTTTTTTACGTTTCAGCGTCCCTTTCTGTTGTCTGTATCTTCTTATTTGTTCTTACAATAACATAATAACAAATATCTGCACAAAATGCAAGCATTTGTCACTCTTTAAGCTGTTTTTAAGATTTGTTATAATAATGCACAAAAATCCTGCTCCCATATTTTATCCACTTATACAAGCCAAAGATAATTTTATTAACATTGTACTAAATTTCTTTGTTTTATCGCCATTATCTATTGACATTGCACATACAGTGTGCTATCATGAATACAGAAAAACGCCTAGGTACGCTGTCTTTCGTACTTTTAACATTCAGAAAGGAATGAGGGTTTATGATGAAAAAAATATTAGCAGCCGTTGGTGCAATGGCAATAGTTATTTGCGGCGGTATAGTTGCTTTCTCAGGCGGCAATACTACCCCTAAGCTTGAAACATATGAAGACACTGGCGTCACAATGGAGATACAAGAAGATGAAGTTCCTCTCGCAAGGTCATTCTTTGTTGACCTTGACGATCAGATCTCTATTGACGAGGAGGAAGTTCCTCTTGCAATTTGCTATGTTGCTGATTGGTTCAGCGGCGGAAATGAGCCTAGCGGTCCTTCATCTGCTGCACCTGAATTTCCGTCTTATACCGACCCTGTTATCGAATCAACTATAATAGGCGACGATACACCGCTTTAATAGTAACCTCTACCGCCGAGCAGAAATGTTCGGCGTTTTTTTGCGCCCATTCTTTTAGTATATGGGACAGCGCCCTCGACGTCCCGATATTTAGACATTTCCACCCCATATAATTATCCAAAACAAAAGAGCGGCACATTTTCGTACCGCTCTTTTTTATAAAAGCATTTTACTGCTTAACGTTGCCCATTATGATACCACGTCCGTCAGTGCCTACATAAACTCTGCCGTAGGTCTTAGGGTCGCCGCTGATTATCTTTCTCACGTTGCCCCACTTCTCTGTGTCATCATTTATTCTCTTCCATGTTACGCCCTTGTCGGCTGACATATAAATTCCATAGCCATCGCCGTTTGCTTCGCCCATCATGTAGAGCGCCATATAGTCGCCGTCTTTTTCAGCCTTGCCAAGACCGATAGCGTCACACTGTGTAACGTCCTGAGATGTAGGAGCAAGTGTGCCTGTTGCAGTATCCAGATAATAAACGCCGCCTGCGCCAACTGCTATCCAAAGGTCGCCCTCAGTATCAGGACAAGCCTTGATAGATGTAGCTGAAACAAGCATATTTGCTATAGGGCTGAAAGTCTTTCCGCCGTCTGTACTCATATAGAATGTTCCGTCATATGAGCCGTAGAACTTGTCAGGGTTTACCTTATCAGTTTCTATTATCGCACCGGCAGGAAGTCCCTCGCAGGTTGTCCATGTTTTGCCGAAATCGCTTGTTACTGCTGCAGCAACGCCTGTTGTGCCGCTCTGATAGAAAATAGTCTTGCCGTCAGCGGAAAGCTTAGCCGTGCCGCCCGCTTTCTTTTCAACGCCCTCTGGGAGAGTTTCCACTGCCTGCCATGTTTCAGCTGCGTCTGTTGAATAGTAAACAGAGCCGTCGCCGTCATCAGTTGCTCTTACTACTATCTTATAGTCCTGTGCTGCACAATCGATAGAAGTTGCCTTGAAGTCGCCGTAATGCTCCTGCGGAGCTTTTGTTACATCGTCATGACGGAAGCCGTAAAGGTCGCCCATTGTGGAATAAAGCTCAGGAGTACCCTCGCCGTTATCAAGAGGTGAAACAAAATCGAAGATAGCTGTCATTTCAACGCCCATTGCCTTTACGCTTATGTCAACAGGCTCGTCTTTTATCTTTGAGAGATTTGATGTGCCGAAGATAGTTGCGCCGGTTGTGTAAAGAACTTCATCAGGGTTGAATGGGTTGATAGCAACGCCGGTCATCCACCAGCCCGGTTTGAGCTGTCCCTGCCAATCCAGCCAAGGAGCATTGCTTATATCAAGGTTAAAGTTGTTTACCTCTTTGCCGTTTTCGTCACAGCTCCAAATGCCGTTCCAAGTTTCGCCTCCGTCATAGGAAACGAAAAGATTGTCGAAGTATGCCCAAAGGTCAAGAGTTGTGCATACTATCATGTTAGGGTCGTTAGGGTTTACTGAGATACCATTGTAACCGCAAGTATAGGATCTCTCAGGAGTTATCTCTGTCCACTCGCCTGTTTTAAGGTTATACTTCTGAACTGCTCCGTCAGAAGCGCCATTAGGTCCTACCTTGTAAGACCATGTTGAATAGAGATATCCGTCAGAAGATATCTCGCCCTGACAAGGCTTGAGCTTCTCTGTCTTGTCGCCTGTAGCCTCAGCCTTTGGATTAGGGATAGCTGTCCAAGTTTCCCCTGCGTCGTCAGAACGATAGAGGTAATCCCCCTGTGTTCCTGCTGAGCCCACAATGATAGTCTTTGTTGCCTGACCCTTTTCAGAGCTTGACTTATCGAATGCCACGAATGTCAGACCGATAGAATATCCGTCCTCAGTATATCCGCCCTTTGTAGGGAATGAAGTTACCTCGTTCCATGTTGCGCCATAGTCTGTGGACTTCCAAAGTCCGTCAGCTCTGGAGCCAAAGTAGAGTATAGAGTTATCGTTAGGATCTACCTGAAGTCTTTCGCCGCAGCCTCTTCCGACCTCGTTACCGCCCATACCGAAAGGCATTTCGCAGATAGTCCAGTTCTTGCCGTAATCGTCAGAAGCAAATATTGCGCCGTTGCTTGTGGAGTATGTACCCGCCGCAAGATAAACTCTGTTTGGCTCAACAGGGTCAGTTGCAAGGCTCTCTGTGCCGTTGTAGTTCCAATCGTCACCGCCAAAGCAATCTGTTATGCACTCCCAGCGCTGAGTATCCTTATTATACTTATAAGCGCCGCCCATATCGGTCCTAGCGTATATAAGCCCCTCCTCTGTAGGGTTATAGATCACGTCAGGGATAAAACCGCCGTCAACTATCTCGACGTTTCCCCACTCCCAACCAGTGTCAACAGGCTGAGCGTTGTAGTATTCCTTTGTAGTGCCGCCCTTGCTGTCAGAGCCGCTTGAGGAATCGTTCTTCTTTGAGCAGCCTGCGAAAGCTGTCACTGTAAGGGCTGCGGCACAAGCCACTGCCATTAACTTTTTTAGCTTCATAAAATTTCTCCTTATAAGCTGTATTCGTTTACATACCTGTGTTTTTTAAAGGCGGAATATATCCGCCTTTAAAATTTGAACTTATTTTAATACTATTTAAGACTATTGTACTACATTACTTTCAAATTGTCAATAGTTTGTCTAATATTTATCTCACCTTACCACAGCTCGATAATTTTACGCCTTTATGAAATGGAGTATCTTTGAGCAGAAGTCGCCGTAAAGTCCGTCGCCGTTCCATATCTTTGCGATGTTGATACCAGCATTCATAAGTGCCGCACCTGATATCTTCTTGTCAGGCTCGTTCTCCTCATAATAGTAAGCGTCAGCTTCAAGACCTTTGAGCTTGATACGTCTTGATCTCTCGTTTGGTCTGCCAAGCACCTGAACGAACTCAAAGAGTGCTTCGCTCTTGTCCTTTGCAACGAACTCCCAAGCGTCCCAAGTGTTGTCCTCGAACATATTGCCTATTCTGTAGTGGTCGCCTGTTCTTACAAGCTTGTTGAACTTGTTGAACTCCTCTATTTGTGCAGGGATAGCGTCTCTGTCCTCCTGAGGTATTCTTGTAACGTCAAGCTCATATCCGAATGTACCCACCATAGCAACGTGACCTCTTGTCTTGAAAGGAGTGTTTCTGCCAACTGTGTGGTTAGGGCAATCGGAAACGTGCGCACCCATTGCTGAGCATGGATAGCACATTGAAGTGCCATGCTGTATCTTAAGTCTTTCGATAGCGTCTGTATCGTCAGAGCACCAGATCTGTGGGCTGTAGTAGAGCATACCAGGGTCAAATCTTGCTCCGCCGCCTGAGCAGTTCTCCAGCAGGATATGAGGATAATCTGTTGTAAGCCTGTCCATAAGGTCATAAACGCCAAGAACATATCTGTGCCAAAGCTCTCTCTGTCTTTCTGCAGGGAGGGTAGTTGAGCCAACTTCTGTAAGCTGTCTGTTCATATCCCACTTGATGTACTCGATATTTGCGCTGTCGAGAATTTTTCTCATCATGCCGTAAACATGATCTCTGACTTCTTTTCTTGAATAGTCAAGAACATACTGCTCTCTGCAAAGTGTCAAAGGTCTGCCCTTGACCTGAATTGCCCAATCAGGGTGAGCCTTATAAAGCTCAGAGTCAGGGGATATCATCTCAGGCTCGAACCAAATGCCGAACTTCATGCCAAGCTTGTTTACCTCGTCAACGAGATATTTAAGACCGCCCTTAAGTTTCTTCTCATAAACGAACCAATCGCCCAGTGAAGAATTGTCCGCATCTCTGTGACCGAACCAGCCGTCGTCCATAACGAGCATTTCTATACCAAGCTTTGAAGCTTCCTTTGCGATATCGATAAGCTTGTCAGTATCGAAGTTAAAGTAAGTAGCCTCCCAGTTATTAATGAGTATCGGACGTCTTTTGTCCTTATACTCGCCTCTGATAAGATTGTTTCTATAGAGGTCATGGAAAGTTCTTGACATTTTGCCTATACCCTCGTCTGAGTGTACCATTACGACCTCAGGGCAAGTGAAGCTTTCGCCCTTTTCAAGCAGCCACTCAAAGTCCAGAGGATTTATACCCATAAGAAAACGAGTTTTCTTATGCTGTGTAACTTCTGCCTGAGCATAGAAGTTTCCTGAGTAAACAAAGTTGAAGCCGAAAACCTCGCCCTTGTCCTCGTCAGCATTATTGTCACAAAGAGCAACGAACGGGTTGTTCTGATGAGATGACTCGCCCTTGCAGGAGTCAACAAGCTGTTTAGCGTGGTGAAGCCTGCATCTTTCAACAGCTCTTTCTCTAGCCCATGAGCCGTTGAGTGTTATCATATCCATTTTGTCTGTATCAAAATCAACGCAAGCTGAAAGCGCTCTTGTTATCTTAAAAGGCTTTTCGCCCTTGTTTGTGATAACAGCAGAACGTGTGATAACGTCAAGCTTATCAAAAGCCGTGTAAATAAGAACGACTTCTATGTCAGCATATTTATCATACATTGTTATCTCCAAAGTTGAACAGCCGCTCTCCTCTGTAGCGAAAGTAGCAGGCAGGCCCTCAAGCTTTGGCTTGCCCTCATACATTTTATGAGAAACATATCTCAGGTCGCAAGTCGACATACCATTAGCGTCCATTATCTTGAATGCAGACTCTCTGTAGTCGCCAAGACCGAAGCATGGATACTCGAAAGGCAGTGTATCCATAAAGCTTGCTCTGTCACGGTCATTAGTGGCAGGTGTAAAAGGGCTTTCGTCAAGACGGAGGAGGTAGGTCAGATCCTCGTCAGGAACTTTATTTCCATAGTAAACGTGGGCGAGGTAGCCCTCCTCGCAGACCTTCATCATATAGTCTGTATTATTGGCTCTCAGCTTGAAAGCCTTGTCTTTTTCGTTGTAAAAGATATTGATAATTATCACTCCTTGCAAAAATCTGAACCTTGCGGCTCAATTGATATTATAACACATAGAAAAAATAATGCAACAGGGTAAAACGATTACTTTAAAAATTTTTTTGTTAAATTTTCTTGATAATGCAAATATTTGAACATGGGTAGTTCAAATTATAGGAATACATAAAAAAGGAACTCATGCCAAAGCACAAGTTCCTTTGAAAATCAATATTTATCTAATACCAAAATTAGTTGCCGTACTTAGCAGTGCTGATCTTGATACCAGGGCCCATTGTAGAAGCTACAACTACGCTCTTAAGGTACTGACCCTTAGCAGCAGCTGGCTTAGCCTTTACAACAGCGTCGATAAGTGTGTTGAAGTTCTGCTCGAGCTTCTCAACACCGAATGAAGCCTTACCGATAGGGCAGTGAATGATATTTGTCTTGTCAAGACGATACTCGATCTTACCAGCCTTAGCGTCTGTAACAGCCTTAGCTACGTCAGGAGTAACAGTTCCTGCCTTTGGGTTTGGCATAAGTCCTCTAGGTCCGAGGATCTTACCAAGACGTCCTACAACACCCATCATGTCAGGTGAAGCAACTACAACGTCGAAATCCATCCAGTTTTCCTTTGTGATCTTCTCAACGAGATCCATGCCGCCAACATAGTCAGCGCCAGCTGCCTTAGCAGCCTCGTACTTGTCTTCCTTACAGAATACGCAAACCTTTACAGACTTACCAGTTCCGTTTGGAAGTACAACAGCACCTCTTACCTGCTGATCAGCGTGTCTTGAGTCAACACCCAGACGAATGTGAAGCTCGATAGTTTCATCAAACTTCGCCTTAGCACCCTTAGCTGCAAGTTCCAGAGCCTCAGGAGCGTCATATTGCTTAGCCTTGTCGATAGCCTTGAAGCTGTCAACATACTTCTTGCCATGTTTCATTAATATTTCCTCCTCATTAAGTGGTAATACCGACAGTGAATATCTAGTCGGTTAGCGGAAAATTCCTCCCACCATTGCCGTGCATGAATGCACAGTACGATTGATTAGTCCTCAACTACAACGCCCATTGAACGGCAAGTACCAGCGATCATGCTCATAGCACTCTCGATGTTTGCTGCGTTCAGGTCAGGCATCTTCTGCTCAGCTATCTTCTGAAGCTGCTCTTTTGTGATAGTTGCGACCTTAGTCTTGTTAGGAACACCGGAACCTGACTCGATCTTGCAAGCCTTCTTGATGAGAACTGCTGCCGGAGGAGTCTTGGTGATGAATGTGAATGATCTGTCTGC
>CALEJX010000124.1 GCA_937898375.1 uncultured Ruminococcus sp. | reverse complement strand
CGCAGCGGTAAGGTTCGCCGTGCTAAGCTCTATTATCTCCGTGACAGAGTTGGTAAGGCAGCTAAGGTCAAGGAAGCTATCAGATAATTCTTTCTATAAAAATGAGTCGGCTTCGGTCGGCTCTTTTTTTGTATAACAAAGAAAATTTTCAAATAGCCCTTGTAATTTGTTTTAAAATTTGCTATAATAAATCTATATGAGTATTTGACGGCATTTGCCGCCTTTGAATAAAGGATCGAGGCTTCTATGGACGATAATAAAAAATTCGGCGACGTTTCTCAGGAGGATATTGACAAGGCTAAAAAAGCCGCCCCTGACGACCTAAAGGAAAAACAGCCTGTGAACGTCATGGACGAGGTCTTTGAATGGGCTGAGTCTTTCGTGTTCGCCATGTTTATGGTCATACTGATATTTACTTTCTTCTTCAGGATAGTGCTTGTTCAGGGTCCTTCTATGCGTGAGACTTTGCAGGATAAAGACAGGCTTATCATCACTCACATAAATTATACACCGCAAAAAGGCGATATCGTTGTTATAAACAGCGAAAAGCTCGGCAAAACTATTATCAAGCGTGTTATCGGCACTGGCGGTGATAAGGTGGTAGTTGATTATAATAACAATACTGTTACTGTCAACGGCAAGGTCATCTCAAATGATAATATCAGAGAGCCTATGTATAATACAAATCTCTTTGATGAGGAGTATGAAGTGGAAGATAATGTTTTTGA
The DNA here is from genome assembly GCA_937898375.1 of uncultured Ruminococcus sp. Taxonomy (GTDB): domain Bacteria; phylum Bacillota; class Clostridia; order Oscillospirales; family Ruminococcaceae; genus Hominimerdicola. Next base: position 2,357 of record CALEJX010000124.1, on the reverse strand, counting down.
GTATGACGTGCCTGAGGGCAAGATATTCGTCATGGGCGATAACAGAAATAATTCCACAGACAGCAGAAGACTAGGCTTCATTGACCCCTCTGACGTGCTTGGTAAAGCAGTTATAAGGCTTTATCCATTTGACAGCTTTGGTAAGGTAAGTTGAGAAAGCAGAGTAAAAAAGCTGTCGATAATCTGTTCGACTTTCTTGAGATCATAGTCATGGCAATGTTCGTGGTCGTGCTTATTTTTACCTTTGTGTTTAGGACGGTAAGCGTACAAGGTCAGTCTATGCAGGACACTCTTTTTGAGAATGACTCGCTTGTTATATCGAAGCTGTTTTATACTCCAAAGCAGGGTGATATAGTGGTAGTCAACTCAGCTGTGCTTGATAATAGGATAATAAAGCGTATCATAGCCGTGGAGGGACAGAAAGTTGAGATAGACAGCAAGTCTGCTAAGGTTAGCGTTGACGGAGAGGCGCTTGACGAGAGTTATGTCAAGTGCGATGGCAGCTTTGATGATGAGTATTTTGACGAAAGGTACTATGATAAAGAAAAGCAAGTTTATGAATATGAAGTGCCCGAGGGCTGTTGCTTTGTAATGGGCGACAACCGAAATCATTCCACCGACAGCCGTGTTATAGGCTATGTGCCTTATGATGAGATAGTCGGCAGAGTGCTGTTTCGATTTGCGGCAGGCAATGATGAGGGCGTTGGTAAGGTAGATTGAGTTAAAGTAAGGAGGAAGATATGAGCGAAGTATCTCACGTTCAGTGGTTTCCTGGGCATATGGCAAAAACACGCCGCATAATGGCGTCAAATCTTAAGCTTGTGGACGCAGTTGTGGAAATAACTGACGCTCGTATCCCGTTTTCAAGCAGAAACCCTGAGATGAAGCGTATCGTAGGCTCAAAGCCAAGGCTCGTGCTTCTCAACAAGGCTGATTCAGCCGACCCAGAGGTGACGGCAATGTGGCTTGATTACTATGCAAAGCAGGGTATCACAGCACTTGCTACAGATTGTCGAAGCGGCAAGAACGTAAGCAAGTTTTACGGAAAGCTCAAAGAGCTTCTTAAAGACGATATCGAGAAATGGAATGCCAAGGGTATGTCGGGCAGACCTATAAGAATAATGATAGTTGGTATACCAAACGTTGGCAAGTCGTCATTTATAAACAGACTTGCAGGGTCAAGACTTGCAAAAGTCGAGGACAGACCCGGTGTTACAAGAGGTAAACAGTGGGTGAAGCTTGACGAGGGATTTGAACTTTTGGATATGCCTGGCGTGCTGTGGCCTAAGTTTGAAGACAAGCTTGTGGGCGAAAGGCTCGCTTTCACCGGTGCGGTCAAGGACGATATCATGGATATGGAATATCTTGCCTGCCGTCTGTTGGAGTTTTTGAAAGAGAACTACCCTGAGCTTATTGAGAAACGTTATGGTATCATAACAGACGATATAGAGCCTGCCGACGAGGAAACTATCGGCTGTGTGGTAGGCTTTGAGCTTCTTGAAAGAATAGGCAGAAAGCGTGGCTTTTTAGTATCAGGCGGAGAGATAAACACCGAAAGGGCAGCCATAACAGTTATGGACGAGTTCAGAAACGGCACTCTCGGCAGACTTACTCTTGAAAAGCCAAAGGGGTATTGATATGACGCTCAGCGAGTTTGATAACGAGATAAGAAAAGACTATAGTGTGGTGTGCGGTTGTGATGAAGCAGGCAGAGGTCCTCTTGCAGGAGATGTGTTTGCGGCGGCTGTGATATTTGATAAGGACACAGTTATAGAGGGGATAAATGACAGCAAAAAGCTCACTGCGAAAAAGCGTGAGGAGCTTTTTGACGAGATAATGGACAAAGCAGTTGACTTTTCTATCCAGACCGCAACAGTGGACGAGATAGAGGATATAAATATACTTAACGCCGCAATGCTCGCAATGAAAAGAGCGTTGGAGGATATGGACACAAAGCCTGACGTTTGCCTTATAGACGGCAACAAAACACCTGAGGGGCTTGAATGTCCAGCCATAGCGGTTGTAAAGGGCGACGCCAAAAGTCAGGCAGTGGCGGCGGCGTCAATTCTTGCAAAGGTCGCAAGGGACAGATATATGGAGCAAATGGCTGAGCTTTATCCTGAGTATCAGTTCGAGAAGCATAAGGGCTACGGCACAAAGCTCCACTATCAAATGATAGACCAGTATGGACCATGCGAAATACATAGAATGAGTTTTCTGAAGAAGTATTATGCAAAGAAAAACAAGTCTTGACCATACTCAGCGCCGAAAGGCAGGCAATATAGGGGAGGACGCAGTTTGCGGCTTTCTTATAAGGCATGGGTATGAGATAATAAAGAGGAATTTTACCGTCAGAA
>CALEJX010000123.1 GCA_937898375.1 uncultured Ruminococcus sp. | reverse complement strand
TTTACATTTTTTTACAGAGCGTAATCGTTTTCCTAAGCTGCCAGCTTAACAAATCGTGGAAATAATGTGGTATAATGACATTACAAAATAAGTAGTGCAAAAAAAGACACTATAAAGAATATGGAGGAATACTATATGGCATATTGTGGACATTGTGGAAAATACGTTAAAGACGGAACGGAGATCTGTCCTGAGTGCGGCTGCCCTGTCACATCACAAAACAGTCAGGAAGCCAAAGCAGAAACACAAGGTCTGAGCGACAAGCAGAAAAAAATAATCGCATTTGCTGTGGTTATTTTGGCTGGATTATTTGCAGCTTTTTGGTTTTTCGTCGAATCGTATGATCCCACAAGTGGTTATGAAGAACAACAAAAATCAATACAAGAAGAGATAGAACGTCTTAGACCATTAACTGATGATATTAGCAAAAGTTCAGAAGAGTTGAAAAAATATGCCGACGAACTGTTGGCTGAAGCTGGAAGTATGGATTATTGATAATACCAAATGATACACATCACACTTTTTTCATAGAGGACTTCCCAGCCGATAAAAAAAGCGAGCCACAAAGCTCGCTTTTTTCCTGCATAAATTCCCCACCTCTGCAAATAATATTACTGCAATTTTGAAAAAAACAACGGAGGTCATAAATATGAAAGCAACAGGAATTGTCCGCAGGATAGACGATCTCGGCAGAGTTGTCATACCTAAAGAAATAAGGCGCACCATGCGTATCCGTGAGGGCGACCCCCTCGAGATCTACACCAACCCCGACGGCGAAGTGATATTCAAAAAATATTCCGCCATAAACGAAATGTCCGAGGGCGCAGCTCAGGCGGCGGAGGTCATCTCAAAGCTTGGCGGAGCGCCTGCCGTGGTGTTCGATAAAGACCACGTCGTGGCAGTGTCAGGCGTGCCGAAAAAAGAGTATTCCCAGCGCCGCCTCTCCCCTGCCTTGGAGGAGCTGTTGGAAAACCGCAAAACCTTTGACTATACCGATACCACCGCCGAGCCGCTTAGAGCCGTGGAGGGTATCAATACCCACGCCCTCTCTGTCGCCCCTATCCTCACAAACGGCGATATAACAGGCGCCGTGGCATTCATGGCTACCGACGATACCGAGCTTTGTACCGATAAACAGTCCATGCTCGCCAAAGCCGCCGCCATGTTCTTGGGCAAACAAATTGAAGAATAACAAAAGAATCGAGGTTTACCGAAATGGTAAGCCTCGATTTAGTATATGTCTCAAATCCGATATAAGCGCAGAATTATCAAACCGCAAGCTCATGTTCAGTTCTTGCAATAAGCTCGTCCTGAACGCCCTCGTGAAGCTTTGTAAAGTATGCGCTGAATCCTGCGACCCTGACTACAAGATCTTTGTGGTTCTCAGGGTGTATCTTTGCGTCCTTTAAAGTTTCAGCGTCAACGCAGTTGAACTGAATGTGGTTTCCGCCCTGCTCAAAAAAGCCGTCCAAAAGCGCCACCAAAGCCGCCGAGCCGTTCTCCGTCTTTAAAGTGCTTGGATTTATCTTTACATTCAAATGCGTCGAATTGTATGCCACTGAGTCGATAGCATTTGCCGCCGATAAAACAAGTGCCGTAGGGCCATGTACATCTGTGCCTGGCTGAGCCGATACGCTTCCGTCAGTAAGTGCAACGCCTTTCTTTTTGCCTGTAGGCAGTGCGCCTGTAAGTCTGCCAAAATAGTTGTGAAAACTCTTGGAATATGCGTCAGGCTTTCCATACTGACCAACATAGTTGTTTCCACCCTCCTGAAATGCGTCAAAAGCGTCCTTGTAAACTCTGCTAACTATTTCTTCGTCTTTTTCTACATTGTTGCCGTGCTTAGGCACATTGAAAAGCTGCTTCTGCAAAACCTCGTATCCCTCAAAATCAGCCTCAAGCGCCGCTTTAAGCTGAGCAAATGTAATGAGCTTTCTGTCATAAATAAGATCCTTTATGGCAAGCAACGAGTTTGCGGCGTCAACGCCTGCGTTGTATGTTGTCGCAGTTGCAGTGTAAAGCGAACCGCCATGCCATATGTCCTTGCCCTTTTCAAGGCTGCCCTCAATAAGCGCCGAGCGGTAAGGCACCTGCAAAAATTCGCTGTAAAGGAAATTGTTCACCTTTTCATGACGTCTTGCGGCTTTGATACCATTGAACAGCTGTGTCTTGTACGCCTCATAAAAATCTTCAAACGTTGCAAACGTCTCAGGCTCACCCGTCTCAGGGCCTACCTGAATTTTTGTAAGAGGGTCAACTCCGTTGTAAAGCGCAAGCTCAACAGGCTTTGCAAGATTGACAGTTGGCCCCATGATGTAAGCGGTCTTTCCCTCGATAGCTGTGGAAACGCAGCCGCATACGCAGGTCCTCCTTGCGTCCTCGATAGTCGCCCCATAACGAGCATAAGCGTCAAGACTTCTCTCCACAAGCACGTTCGCATTCATGAACTGCGGCATTCCTATACCTGTTTTAACAAGCTCCACCGCCTTTTGTACAAATTCAGGCTTAAGCTTTTCATGATAAACCAGCGCAAGGGGCGGCTGAGGAAGTCTCAGATCAAGCTGTTCGTCAAGAATAAGATAATCGACCTCTCCCGTTGCGTCCTTTCCGTCAGGAGTAAGTCCGCCAATATTGATAGTCTGCGCAGTATCGCCTGAGTTCATTATATCATAATCTCTTCCGTAGTAATAGCTGATATCATTGAGTTTGAGGAAATGATGCTTCAAAAGATATGTCGCTTCCTCTGGAGTTATCTTGCCCTCAGCCTTGTCATGCTGATAATAAGGCTCAAACACCTGACCAAGATAACCGCTGGCATATCCGCAGCCTACCTGCTCCAGCTGTGCAGTGGTGTGCAGGAACAAATGCGCCTGCAAAGCCTCTCTGAACGTCCTTGCACCCTTTTCAGGCACCTGCCTTGTGACCTCTGCAATATCAAGCAGCTGTTGTTTTCTTTCATCGTCTGTTTCCTTTTCTGCAAGCTGTAAAGCCAGATCTGCATAACGATGTGCATACGCCACAACAGCCTTTAATTCAATGATAACAGCCTTATAGAAATAGAACTTTGTCTGATTATCAGCGTTCAGTTCAAGCTCAGAAAGCTTCTGCTCTGCCTCTGCGATAAGAGATTCAAGTCCCTCCTTTATAACTCTCCTGTAGTTGAGCGTGCTAACTCCCGAAGGAGCGGAAGTGCCGTCTGTCAAAAAGCCCGACTTTGTATACTTGCTGTAATCCTCCCCATACAATTCCTTGTATGTTTCAGCCGAACGGTATGTAACGTTTCTCTGTTCCCAGTATTTAAAAAGCTCGTCTATCTGTTCTTTCTTCTCCTCAGGGATAGGGAAAGTGTCCTCGTTCTTTATCCAGCTGTTGTTCCACTCAGGGTAAAGATAGAATGCACCGAACTCCCCTGCAAGGTTGCCCACAAACAGATTATCGTCAATGTATATTTTCTTTTCAAGCAAAAGCCTTTCAAGAAATTTCGCTCTTATGATTATCTGCGGCTGTCCCTCACATTCCTCGTAGACCTCAGCCAAAATATCTGTTCTCTGAAAATCAAGCTTGAGCTTTCTGTCGATAACTTCATTTTTCAGCTTCTGAATAAGTTCATTGTTTACTTTAACGCTCATTTTTATATTCCTCCTAAATTATTTGATCTTGCTCTCTTCTGCGGAAAGCGTCTTTTATCAGTTCACGAAGCTCTTTAAGTCTGTCCTCAGACGGAGCTTCAAATTTATCTAACGGGTAATCAAGTCCCAATACGTTATATTTGCCCACACCAAGCTTATGATAAGGGAGAAGCTCATATTGCTTGACGTTTTTATAAGGCAGAATAAAATCAAGTATGGCATTTATGTTTTCGTCATCGTCATTTACGCCATGTATTATTGGAGTTCTTGTAATAAATGTCTTGTCAGGATACTTTTTGTACGCTCTTTCCAAATTTTCAAGTATCCTCTTGTTTTCAGCTCCCGTCCACTTTTTGTGACGTGCTGAGTCAAATATCTTTATGTCATGCAAAACTGTATCCGTGTAAGGAAGCACCATATCCATGCTCTCCCACGGCACGTTTGAAGCCGTTTCAATGGCGGTGGTGTAGCCGTTTGCGTGAGCTTTTTTCAGCAGCTCAGCCGTAAACTCCGGCTGTAAAAGCGGTTCGCCGCCGCTTACAGTTATCCCGCCGCCGCTTTTGCGATAAAATGGAATGTCCTTATTTACCTCGGCAATGACCTGCGATACTGTTTTTTCTTCTCCATAAAGGAATATCGCTTTTGAAGGGCAAAGGTCGATGTTCTGATGATCCCACGAAAGTCTGGCTTTATCAGTCAATATGATAGCTCCCTCACTGTCAGTCACAAACAGACCTTTCTCAAAAGGCGGCTTTAAACATATCCCGCATTTTTCACAGCCAAGGCACTCTTTTTTGTCATACGCAAGCTGTACATTCTGCTCAATGCTTTCGGGATTGCCGCACCATTTGCATCGGAGCGAACAGCCTTTCAAGAACACAGTCGTCCTCACACCCGGACCGTCATGATAGCAGTAGTGCTGAATGTTCAAAACAGTTCCCTTTATATCATTTTCTCCGCTCACGCTTTTTGCACCTCCTTAAATGCTGTAATTTGCCACAGCGCTCCTGAACGAAGATACAACGCAGGTGCGGTATTCCTCAAACTCCTTGCTCTCCCTGTTCCTCGGGTGCTCCAATGGTATGGTGAAGATCTCCCTCACCTTGCAAGGTCTTGAATCAAGAACAACTATCCTGTCGGAAAGATAGACCGCTTCCTCAATGTCATGGGTTATCATTATCATGGTAGTCTCGTTGTTCATCCATATTTTTTCAAGCTCTTCCTGCATATTATACCTTGTAAGAGCGTCCAGCGCACCCAAAGGCTCGTCAAGCAGAAGTATATCAGGCTGTCTTATAAGCGCTCTTGCTATAGACGCCCTTTGCGACATTCCTCCTGAAAGCTGACGTGGATAAGAATTTTCAAATCCATCAAGATCGACCTTGTGAAGATACTGCTTTACAAGAGCATTTATCTGAGTTTTGTCATCAGTAAGTCCAAGAGCAAGATTTTCTTCAATTGTCAGCCACGGCAGAAGCCTGTGATCCTGAAAAATAACGCCTCTGTCAAGTCCGGGCTTTTCAACTCTCTTGCCGTTAAGCAGAATATTGCCTGTATAGTTCGTTTCAAGCCCTGCGATGAGCCTGAGCAGCGTGGTCTTTCCGCAGCCGCTAGGACCTATTACCGATATAAATTCTCCTCTCTGCACCTTGAAATTTACATCATCGATAGCCTTTACTGTTTTTAGTCTTGTTTTAAATTCTTTTGAAACATGGTCTATGTCAAGTATAACTGAGTTATCTGCTGTTGTTTCTGTCGCCTGCATATCGTTCACCACCTTATTAATTTTCTTTCCACTTGAAAGCATGTTTTTCTATCTGCTTTAAAGCAAGATCTGATACCGCCGCCAATATTGCGATAACGAACATCACTGCGATAAGCCTATCGCTTTTTAAAAATTCCTTTGCATTGAGCAGTGCATAGCCAAGTCCCGTAAGACCTCCAAGGACTTCTGCTGCAACTACAGCCGTCCATGCGTCACCTACTGCAAGTCTCAGACCTGTAAAGATAACAGGCGATGCCGACGGAAAAACTATCCTTCTTAAAAACGTTGCCTTGTTAAGTTCAAGCACCTTGCTAAGCTCAACATACTCTTTCTGAATATTCTTTATACCGCTCACGCAGTTTATGTAAACCGGTATAAACACACCTCTTGCAATGATAACGTCCTTTGAAAGCTCTCCGATACCGAACCAAAGGACTATAAGAGGTATCCAAGCGTAAAGGGATATCTGTCTTATAATATCAACTATCGGCTGAAGAAGTCTTTCCACAAAAGGTACAAGACCGCTTATAAAACCAAGGGTCAGACCTGCAAGTATGCCGAAAAACGAGCCTATCAAAACTCTTTTCAAGCTTACCCACACATCAATGGCAAGACTTCCGTCCTTGACGATCTCTACAAAAGCCTTTGCTACCTTTGTAGGCGCTGGCAATATAGTTTCGTATAATATTCCCATGCTGCCAAGGATCTGCCACAGAAGAAGAATTATAAAAGGGAAAATAACAGCGTTCCCTGCCCTCTTTAATCTGTCTTTTATAGTCAGTTCCATATTTATCTCCTATTATTTGTTGAAAAATTCCTCCGCAAAGAATCCGTCCTCAACGTCTACAGGTGCATCGAAATTGCTGTCAACGCCTGTGAGCCATTCACTGAATCCTCTTGCATTTTTCTTCAGCTCCTCCAAGCTTTCCGGATTGGTGTAAAGAGTACCTGTGGCACGCTCTATCCAAAATACCGAGCTTTCAGCAGGAGTACGGTCAATGCTCTCTCTTACCTTTGCGGCGTCCTCTGGATTATTAACAAGGTAAGCGTCTACTACCTCCATAAGCTGTACATAGCCGTGAGTAATGTTTGGATTATCCTTTACAAACTGTGTAGGAGCAAAGATAACTCTGTCTCCGCCGCCGCTCTGATAAACTCCGCCGTCAACAGCAGTGTCGATTATCTTTGCTTCGCCGCTCAGCAATATCGAACTTACCTTAGTGTCAGGGTGATAAACGATAGCGTCTACCTCCCCTGCAAGCAAAGCGTTTGTGTATTCCTTTGTGTTGACGTGTTCAAAGTCCTTGCCCTTTTCCCAGCCCTCACGCTGAGCAAGTTCCATAAGCGCACTGTAAGGGCAGCCTGCCGCTGAACTTGCTATCTTCTTTCCTTTAAGATCCTTAAAACTCTTATAGTCCGAATCAGCTTTTACAACTACCGAAATAATTTCCTTTGGCGGATTGTCACTGTTCCATACAGCGATTATTTTGTTGTCAGGATCGTTCTTTTTATCAAGAAGATAAGGATAAAGCATACGGTTTGCAAATGTAAGATCTCCACGTTCCATAAGGGAAGGCTCGTTATCGTCCACCGACTGCTGTATCTCTACCTTTATTCCCGAATCGCCAAACACTGCGTCGAACCAACCCTTGCCAAGAGCGGTATATGTGTCATAATCTCCCGAAACAAGTATCTTATCCTGCTTTTCAAATTTGTATTTATTTTTCAGCAGCTCGGTAAACTCGTTTACAACGGTCTCAGTGACCTTATCGTCCTTTGTTGGTGCTCTGTCAAGAAATTCCTTTGCCAAAGCTTTTTCTTCGTCTGTCGCCTCTATATATGAATTGTTTGCCTTTGTATTTGCACCTGAGCCGTTTCCGCAAGCTGTAAAAGAAGCAACGCTTATTACCAGCGCAAGCATAGATGCCAAAATTCTCTTTTTCATGATCATAACCTCTTTCGTGTATATTTATTTTAACTATCAAATTCTCACGTCACATTTTACAGCAACAGAAATAACCTCTGTATCCGCTGTTTATCATTTGGAGCCTTTTGATCATTTCCTCACCCCTGACATAGATTTTTAGGTGTCATACTTATCCGATAGGATTTATGTATTTGCCTTACAAGTACAGTTATACACGAAAAGTCTATGAAAATCAATCCAAAAAGGTGACAACGTTGTCGTGCAAAGAGCCATAGCCTGCAAAAAGTGCAATTTTCATGGAATATTGCGTAAAAAAGTCACGCACAAAAGTTTTTTCAAAGAACAAGCGACAACGTTATCATCGTCAAAAAGCCCCGTTTTAAGGTCAATATCATCACCATACGCAAAAAAATCAATGCCCTAACATACCATAAGCGTGACAACGTTATTACCACATATTTTATTTTTATCAAATATGACTAAATTTATCTGTTTAAAACATCAGGATTTATACAAAAAAAATGTGCATTGCAAAACAACAGTTTCACAGCGCACAAATTCAGAGCATAAAAAAAAGACCGCCGCACCAAAACAGCAGTCCTTTTACCTATACCATTATATTACATTAGCCGTAGCCCCACGACATAAGTTTCCATTTGCCGCCCTCAGAACGTGCAAGCCACCATTGCCAGCTAGTGTATTCCGTATCTGCATTCCAATCTTCACCGCCATCTTTCGGCGAGTGAAAATTGCTTGTAAATCCAATGCACTGAGTAAATACCTCACCCACGTCATGATTTTTCTTTAAATCATTCAGCCACTTGATGTTATCCTCGTTGTAGCTATCATCACCGCCGTAAGTAATAACGTGCATCTCGCAACCGTCCCAAGTGTTAAATTTCTTTAGTATGAGCTTGATAGCGGCGTCCATGTCCTCCTGCGTATAAATTTCCGAAGTCCCGTAGTCTATTCTCAAGTCCTTGACCGACCCACAGCCAACAAAACCTACCGCATAAACTACCGCCAAAAGCAGCCCTAAAACCTTTTTCACAATGTCACCCACTAACTTTAAATATCTTTGTCATTAACATCATACCATATTATAGGTAAAATTTCAACCTGTTTTTTTATTCTGCCCCGTTATAAAAAAATCACCCCGCAGACCAAAGCCTACAGGGTGTCAAAAAACTTGCCAATATTAAATTATGTGCGGCCGCCCGACATAGCAAAACCCTCCGACCCATACAAACGAGTCGAAGGGCGAGTTGCGGCCCGCCGCTGCAGTGGAGCTAGTAGTCGGACTCGAACCGACGACCAAGGGCTGTTGATAAAGCGACGTCAAATCATATTATAATTTTTGTGTGTAACCGCCGTAAAATCGGAATTTACGCCGCTTCGGACAGTTCATTTCCAGCTGTGAGCTTACCTACAAATCTGTAGTAGATCTCGATCTGCTGAAACGTACTGCCGTCCTCGGTTTTCTCCCTGTGATGAACAACTATCTTGTCAATCAGCTCGTTCAGAATGGATGCGTCCAGCTTGTCAATTATGGTGTATTTCTTGATAACATTGATGAAGTTGTCCGCACAGTCGGACTGTTTTTTCAGCTCGTTGATTTGGGATTTAAGCTCGGGCAATAATCTGCGTATCTCCGCTTGCTCCGACTCGTAGCTCTGCGACATGGATTCGTACCTCTCATCGCTTATCCTGCCAAGCACGTTGTCCTCGTAAAGTCTGCTTATGATCTTGTCAAGCTCCTCACAGCGTTTCTGTTTTCTCTCATAGTCCGACTTGAGTTGTTTTGCCTGTTTTTCCGAGTCTGACTGATATTTACGGCTTAAAAGCGACTTGAATTTATCAGTGTCTTGACGATATCGAAACAGATTCCGCTGAATGTCTATCAGCACCAGATTATAGATAGTATCAAAAGTAATGTAGTGCGAGGCGCAGTATTCTTTCCCGTGAGTCTTGTACATCCAGCAGGAATATGCTCCGTGGTAACTGCCGTCCTTGTGCTTTTTCTGAGAATAGGTGAGTGCGTGACCGCAGTCTGAGCAGTAAAGAAGTCCTGCAAACATCTGAATTTCTCCTGTTTTAGCAGGACGGTGTTTAGAGTTTAAAATCTTATGAACCGTATTCCATAATTCCTGCGTGATAATTAGCTCGTGGCAATTTTCCGCAACGATCCAGTCCTCTTTCGGATTGCTGACTTTCTCCTTGCTTTTCATGGATTTATTTCGCTTTTTGCCGTAAACCAACTTTCCGAGATACACCTCATTATTCAGTATTGCCCTTATTGAAGTGACGTGCCAGTCAAACTCTTTTCGCCAGTAATCCGATTTAAAATATTCAGGATTATTCAGATTGAAGTAGGCAATTGGAGTGAGTATTTTTTCTTCACGAAAGATTTTCGCCATTTTGTTGTATCCAATTCCCTCGCTTGCCATTCTGAATATCCTGCGGACTACTTGTGCAGCAGGCTCGTCCACTATCAGATGATGTCTGTCGTTCGGGTCAATTTTGTAACCAAACGGAGCCTTTGAACCTATGAACTGTCCTGCTTTTGCCTTAGCTTTTTTCGCCGCTTTTGTCTTTTTTGAAACGTCACGGGCGTACATTTCGTTCACCACATTTTTGATAGGGAAGAGCAGATCGTCACCGTTTGTAAGTGAATCATAGTTATCGTCCGCGGCAATAAAACGAATATTGCGCTCCGTAAATCGCTGAACATACATACCTGTTTCAACGTAATTACGTCCAAATCGTGAGAGGTCTTTAACGATAACAAGATCAATTTTGCCCTCATCGATGTCCGAAAGCATTTTTTGAAATGACGGTCTGTCAAAATTTGTTCCGCTGCAGCCGTCGTCGCAGTAGAAATTGTAGTTTGTGATTTTATGGTCTTTGCAGTACTGCTCAAGCAAAATCTTCTGAGTTTCGATCGATACACTTCCGCCGTAGTTTCCGTCATCGACCGAAAGTCTGCAATAGAGCGCCGCCTTGTAATTCTGCTGTTTTTTCATAATAACTCCTTTCCCGGCGGCGGATTTAATAAGCTTCCGCGGTATTTTCCGCAGCAAAAGTATATCACAAAGATCTCCGAAAAGCCAGTAAAATCCGCTGTCCGTAAAAATATTTGTTGAATGTTACTAAGTCCGGTTGATAAATTTTCACATTGTAACTAAGGAGCAATTACTCACCCGCTTTATTCCCTCTTTAAACTCGTCGACAATCTCTCCGACCTGCTCGCCCGACTCCAGCTTTCGCAGCATCAGTCCGCTTAGACTGTCGGCGGCATTTGTTTTGCCCTCGAACGCTGACCACACTCGATATGTCACGCCTTTGATGTAGTGGTCGGTGTACTCCACTGACTGCACTTTGGGATCGCTCTCGCACAGAGCCTTGTCAAGATTGTATTCTCGTTTGTAAACTTTACCGATGTTCTTTTTTTGCATTCAATTATCGTCCTCCTTGATGTCATTCGGGTTGTTTTGCTTGTGATTTTCTGTCCGATCATTTTAAACAGTCCTTTCATGTAAATTTTTGTTCGTCTTGAAACATTACACCGCCTGAGTAAGATCAAATTCAAGCTGCTCATCAAAACAAAAAACTCGTACACATTTCAGTTTCACGATTTGGCGAAAGGATACAACTATCCCGTTGCTTTACATCGTGCCTGATAATATGTACGAGCTTAACGCTCTGAGTTTAAATATTTTATGTAAGTGATAGGCACACTATTTGATTTTCATTTTATGTTGAACGCTGTCGTTCTGTTTTTAGTATATCATTTTAGAAAGTTTTTGTCAAGTACGGCGATACTTAATTTATATTCTGACTGACTCCTGCAACAACCCCTGTAAACACGCCGATGTACCGCACTTTTTCTCGTTTGCGACCCCTTTAGCCGACCGATTTATCATTTACGACCCCATGAGGCGACCGCTGACAATATGCACAAGACCCACTCTGAAACGGC
>CALEJX010000122.1 GCA_937898375.1 uncultured Ruminococcus sp. | reverse complement strand
TTGCAAAGCTCCTCCACAACAGGATAGAGCTCCTTTGGTCCTAATGAGCAGTTCACACCGATAGCGTCAACGCCTAATCCCTCCAAAGTAAGAGCCATTGAGCTTATTGCAACGCCTGTGAATGTACGCATATTCTCCTCAAATGTCATTGTACAGACTATAGGAAGATCGCTGTTTTCCTTTGCCGCAAGCACAGCCGCTTTAAGCTCGTAGAGATCTGTCATTGTCTCAAAAACGATAAGGTCTGCGTCAGCTCCTGCAAGTATCTGCTCTTTATAAACATCATAAGCTTCCTCAAAAGTGAGCGTTCCTGTTGGCTCAAGAAGCTGGCCGATAGGTCCAATATCAAGAGCAACAAGTGTATCAGTACCCTCGCAGGCTTTTCTTGCATTTTTTATGGCCGCAGGTATAGCTTGCTGAACAGTGTATCCGCACTTTTCAAGCTTGTGTCTGTTTGCACCGAAAGTGTTAGCGTAAACAATGTCTGAGCCTGCGTTTATATACTGACGATGTATGTCCACCAGCCAATCAGGCTTGTCTATGTTAAGTGCTTCAGGAGTGCCGCCCATTTCAAGACCCTTTGCCTGAAGCATCGTACCCATTGCTCCGTCAAGTATGACAAATTCTTTTGTTTTAAGTAATGTTCTAAAATCCACAATGATCTCCTCTTTTTCTGAATTGACAGACTTCCCTCATATTACAGCAGGCACAGCCACGTCTGCCCTTTGATATTTCATTTTCTGACAGACCGATTATTGCCGTGACAGACTTTCTCGGCGTCAGGATATTATTTTCAGTTGCATTAAGCCCTATGAATTTCTGTGCATTGAGTACGTCAAGAAAAACTCTCTGCACGTTGATAGGCAGATCGCCATATCCAGGCGAAAATCTCCATGTTTGATTATATCCGCTGAGCTTTTCTTTCACAGTGTTGTCAACGATATCGCACACCTGCTCCACTGCCGCACTTGCAAGGCAATCCGCTATCATAGCTTTAGCCATATCCTCGGCTTCATAAGCACGAAGCTTTCTGTCAACTCCAGAAGAAATAGTTGCTGCGAAAAGCACGCATTTACTGCACCCCTCAAGGTGTCTGCGTATATCATTGCCACCAAGAAATAAAGGTGTGCCGATGACCTCAACGCCGTTCTCTTTATGTGCGATGTCAAACACTCTGTACACAAATTTAGGCTCAATGACCTTCAAAAGCTCTTTTTCACATTCATCTATAAGCAAAGCTGTGCGTTCATCTGGCTTGTTATTGCCCATTCCCATATATCTCACAGCTTCTTTGACGTTTATATGTTCAAGTTTCAAATAATCACCTACCGATTGTTATTATATCACATTACTATGAATTTTACAACAACAAATAATAAATGTACGTTCACAAAAAAGCCCCCGAAATCATCAGGGACTTTGTGTTACATATTTTCAGCGTCTTTAAGATACTGTTCGGCGTTTTCGAGCATAAGCTCTGTGATATTTTCGCCGCCCATTATTCTTGCTATCTCATATTTTCTCTGCTCATGGTCGAGAGTTCTAACAGTTGTAACTGTCCTGTCGCCCTGTATGTTTTTCTCGATAAGAAGGTGATTATCCGCCATAACAGCCATTTGAGCAAGGTGGGTCACGCACAAAACCTGTCTAAGGCGTGATATCTGTTTCAGCTTTATGCCTATCTTTTGAGCCGCTCTGCCGCTCACGCCTGTGTCGATCTCGTCAAATATCAGAGTACCGATACTGTCCTTTTCCGCTATTACGTTTTTCAGCGCAAGCATTATTCTTGAAAGTTCACCGCCTGAAGCGATCTTCGCAATAGGCTTTGGTTCTTCACCAAGGTTAGCGGAAATAAGAAACTCTATGCTGTCCATGCCGTTTATGGTAAGCTTGCCTGTTTTCTGCTGAACGACAAGCTTAACCTTTGGCATATTGAGAAATTCAAGCTCCTCTGTTACCTGAGAAACAAACCGCTCTCCTGCTTTTTTTCTGTGATTTGAAAGTGCTTTGGCTTTCTTTGATACCTCCGCAAGAAGTCTTTCCTTTTCTTTGTTAAGCTCGTCCAAACTCTGCTCTGCACCGCTCAACTCATCAAGCTCGTTCTGAGAATTTTCAAGAGTAGTCAGCACATCATCAAGCTCAGGACCATATTTTTTCATGATACGCCTGAGTTCGTCTGAACGCTGATTAAGGTAGTCGTAACGCTTTGGGTCAATATCAAGGCTGTCAAGAAGCGAGCCTATCTCCTCAGAAATATCCTCCATTTCAATAGCCGCAGAACTAAGTCTGTCATAGATAGGCGATATCTCAGACATGATATCAGTATAGCCCTCAACCGATTGCGACGCTCTCTGCGTCATCTCCACTGCGCCGTCTGTGTCATCATCACCGGAAAGAAGCTGTTTTGCCGCATACAGAGCCTCAGAGATAGCTACGGCATTTTTTGAGATATTAAGCTCTGCCTCTATCTCTTTATCCTCTCCTACATGAATGTTGAGTGCATTTATCTCCTCAACAATATCAGAAAGCTCAGCCATGCGAAACTCTTTTTTGCTCTGCTCAGTTTTTATCTTGTTTATCTTCTTTGCAATGCTTTGAAGTTCTCTGAAAGAACTGTGATAATCTTCTATAAGAGCTTCTGATTCGGCATAGCTGTCAAGTATCTCTATGTGGCGTTCAGGCGCCATGAGTATTTGATTATCGTGCTGTCCGTGGATGGTCACAAGGATTTCGCCGATAGCTTTAAGTACGGAAACGTTCACCGCTCTCGAATTGACTCTTGCAACGCTGCCGCCGTCTGAACGTATCTCACGAGTAAGAAAAAGCTGTCCGTCCTCTGTGCTTATGCCAAGTTCGTCAAGCACCTGCATGACATTGTCCCCAAGGTCGGTAAACAATGCTGAGATAACAGCCTTGTCTGTGCCTGTCCTGACAATATCCTTAGTAACACGCTGACCAAGGATAGCATTTATTCCGTTTATAAGTATGGACTTACCTGCTCCCGTTTCACCCGTGAAAACATTTAGCTTGTCAGAAAAATCTATAGTCGCCTTTTCTATCACGGCAAGATTTTCAATATAAAGTTCCCTTAACATTTTAGATCATTCCCCTGCTGTTTAAGAAATAATAAAGGATCTCAGTTCCTCTGCCATATGGGACGCATCTTTTTCTGTCCGCATAAGTATGAATATCGTATCGTCGCCTGCAAGCGTACCCACGACATTATCAAGCCCCAGCTTGTCAAGTTTTGCACACACTGCCTGTGCCATGCCCGTATGACATTTCACCACCACAGTGTTCAGCGCATGATCCACCGACACAACAGCGTCTGAAATTATGCCGAAAATGCCGTTATTTTGCTCTGCAATATCTTTTTTGAGCGCAGGCAGGCTGTATTTGTAATTGCCGTCTGAGCCAATGGTCTTTACAAGTGAAAGTTCTTTTATATCCCTTGAAACTGTCGCCTGAGTGACTTTCAAACCATGCCTTTGAAGCGCTTCACGGAGTTCCTCCTGAGTGCCGATATTTTCTTCTTTGACTATCTGCATTATCAAATTCTGACGCTGATTTTTCATATGCCATCCTCCGCAGATTCTTTCAGCGGCTGCATAAGCTTTTTGTTTATGGACGAGAAAAAGCTACCGCCGCTTATATCTATGATATCAACAAAATATTTTGACTTTGATACCGTAACAGTGTCTTCGGCGGATAGTCTGAAAACATTGTTGCCGTCAACGCTGACAATAGCATGAGAGCCGCTGTTGGTGTGGCATTTGACTTTCATCACGCTGTCCTCTGAAAGTATCATAGACCTTGCAAACAGTGAGTGAGCACATATCTGTGTAAATTCTATGCACTTCATTTCAGGCTCAATTATTGGCCCACCTGCGGACATTGAATAGGCTGTTGATCCTGTGGCAGTGGAAAGTATAACGCCGTCTGCACGGAGCGAAGAAATAAGTCTGCCGTTTTTCGATACCTCGAAATCAGCTATCTTGCAATCGTCCGCCTTTGTTACCGCAACGTCATTAAGCGCCGTATATGACTTGTTTTCATCGCCGCATTCAACGTTTACGTTCAGCATCATTCGGCGGCTGAGAGTATATTCACCTGTGAAAAGCTTGTCCAGAAGTTCAAGCTGTGAATGTTCAAGAGAGGCCATGAAACCAAGTCTGCCGCAATTTATGCCAAGTATTGGCTTCTCAAACGCACAGCCTTTGAGAGAGCATTTAAGTATCGTTCCATCGCCGCCTATGGCAACGATCATATCGCATTGCTTTACACAATCGTCCTCGATGCCGAAAGCAATATCGAGCTTTCCGAAAACGTCCTTATAGCAGCTGTCCATAGAAAGCTGTGCGCCGTTTTTACGCAGTCTTTCATATGTTGCTGTCATATACTCAAAGCAATGAGTTTTATCAAGATTTGGATAAAGATAGATTTTCATAATATTACCACTTTTGTGTTTAGTCTTTGAAGCTCTCAAAAGCTTCGTTAACAAATTCTTTTATGTTGAGCTGACCAAGCTTGTCAGCCGTCATATCAGCCTTTTTAAGCAGAATAAGATATTCAAGATTGCCGTCGCCGCCTTTGACAGGGGAAACTGTTATCTTTTCAGCTGCAAGCCCCTCTGTACGAAAACAGCCAAGCAACTCGGTTATCACCCTAACATGATCCTTGCGGTCTTTTACGATACCTTTTTTATTGAGAGCCTGCTTGCCAGCTTCAAACTGAGGCTTTATAAGAAGCACCATTTCGCCGCCCTTGCAAAGGCAATCGCAAAGAGGTTTTATAACAAGCTTTAGTGAGATAAACGAAAGGTCGCCGCTTATGAACTGCACAGGTCTGTCAAAAAATTCTGCCGTCAGATATCTCGCATTCACACCCTCGCAGTTTTTAACTCTACTGTCATTACACAAACTCTCATCAAGCTGTCCATGACCCACGTCCACCGCATAGACAAATTCAGCGCCGTGTTCAAGCATACACTGAGTAAATCCGCCTGTTGAAGCACCGATATCAGCGCATACCTTTCCTGTCAGGTCAAGTCCGAAAACTTCGCAGGCGTGTTCAAGCTTAAGTCCACCCCTGCCGACAAATTTCATATCGTCAGGTGTACATTCTACATTGCTGCTTTCGTCAACCAGCGCAGAGGTCTTTGTGCAGACCTTGCCGTTTACCGATACAAGCCCCTTCTTTATAAGCTGCTTGGCACGTTCACGGCTTTTTATACCGCAGTTCGCAGTTATGTAAACATCAAGTCTTTCACTCATTTTTCAAAAAGCCCTCAACTGTATCAGCTATTTTCTCTGCTGAAAAACCAAGCTCATCAAGAAGCGCATCGCATTTTCCGTGCTTCACGAAGCCGTCAATAGCAAACTGCGCCACATTTGGACATATAGAAGCATACTTCTCAGAAATGCTTCCGCAGTAATAAGCTTCTTCAAAGAACAGCACAGCGTCATAAGCTGACATTATATCAACCACCTCATGGTCGATAGGAAAAATGTTTACAAGCTTTATAACGTCGCACTTTATATCACGATTACGCAGT
>CALEJX010000121.1 GCA_937898375.1 uncultured Ruminococcus sp. | reverse complement strand
TCTATTATCCATTTTATCTTCCTCCTTTTCACAAATTATTTTTATAGCTTTGTTGTAATTACAACAGACTTTGTGATAAGATTATATTATAATCATAGCATAAAGTCAAGAACTTTATGCCGAAACGAAAGATATTAATAAAAATACGGAGGTAACATTATGATAAGAAGAGTAATACAAATAGACGAAGAAAAGTGCAACGGCTGTGGAGCTTGCGCAAAAGCCTGCCACGAGGGCGCAATAGGCATGGTGAACGGCAAAGCAAAGCTTATGCGTGACGATTATTGTGACGGATTAGGGGATTGTCTCCCTGCCTGTCCAACCAACGCTATATCCTTTGTTGAGCGTGAAGCCGCCGCCTATGACGAAAAGGCAGTGGAAGAAAACAAAAAGCGCCTTGGCAAACCTGTTTTCCATGGCTGTCCAGGCTCTATGATGAAAACTTTTGCCAAAAAGCCAGCCCCAGCTGATATCCCAACATCAAAGACCCCCTCACAACTTATGCAGTGGCCAGTGCAAATAAAGCTCGTACCTGTGAACGCCCCATATTTCGAGGTTGCAGACCTGCTCGTTGCCGCAGATTGCACAGCCTATGCCTATGGAAACTTCCATTCCGATTTCATGACAGGCAAAATAACCGTCATAGGCTGTCCAAAGCTTGACGCCATAGACTATTCCGAAAAGCTTGGCGAGATAGTGAAAAGAAATAATATCCGCAGTGTAACAGTAGTCCGCATGGAAGTGCCATGCTGCGGCGGAATAGAACACGCCGTAAGAAAAGCCGTCGCCGACAGCGGTAAAAATATCCCTGTGGCAGTGCGCATAATCACCACAGACGGCAATGTGATATAACACAAAAGGCAGGACAAAACGTCCTGCCTTTTCTCGTATCTGTATTGATAAATATTTCAAACTTACCGCAAACATATTGTAGGGGCGAACAGTGTTCGCCCTTTTTATTGCCTGCTCACACTTGCGATATTCATACAATGTATTTGTAGGGGCGACCTTTGGTCGCCCGGTCACTCGCCGTGACGGGCATTTTACGCCGTAAATCGTAGTGTAAAACACTTTTCCACCGATTTTTTTAAATTTGTAGGTGAGCGGCGCAATTTCTGCTTTGCAGAAATACGACGTCCCGCTTTGTCGCCCGTTCAATCATGCGATATCCGTACAATGTATGTAGGGGCGACCTCTGGTCGCCCGTTTCTGTTTGCCCACATTTTTTGTCTGATCTACCTGACTGAGCGAAACTTATTCACCCTTAGCCATGACCTCAGCCAACTCGCCCAAAGCCTTTTCCGAAACCTCATTGAGCGTAGAGCGTATAGTCACAACAGGCTCAGCAATAATAACATTCTTGAAGTTCTCGGCATAACCTTTCATTACCCTAGCCGCAGTAGGCGCCCATGAGCCATTCTCTACAAGACCTATCTTTCTGTTCTGATAGTTCTTTGACTTAAGGTGCATAAGGAAGTCCTCCATAACAGGGAATACACCGCCGTCATAGCTGCTTGCCATAAGTATTATCCTGTCATATCTGAAAGCGTCCTCAACATTTTCTGCCATGTCGCTTCTTGAAAGGTCGCTCACTACTACCTTTTCAGCACCCTTTTCTTTCAGCATCTCACAAAGCTTTTCAGCCGCCTTTGCAGTGTTTCCGTGTATTGAAGCATATGCCACAAATACGCCCTTGCTCTCAGGCTGATAGCTTGACCATGTGTTGTAAAGTCCAAGATAGTAACCAAGGTTATCTTTAAGTATCGGACCATGTAAAGGCAGTATCATCTTTATGTCAAGTGCCGAAGCCTTTTTAAGAAGCGCCTGTACCTGTGCGCCGTATTTGCCCACAATGTTGAAATAGTATCTTCTCGCCTCGCAAACCCAATCCTCGTCAACATCAAGTGCGCCGAACTTTCCGAAGCCGTCAGCAGAGAACAACAGCTTTTCGCTCTGCTCGTATGTTACCATTACCTCAGGCCAGTGTACCATAGGCGCCATTACAAACTGAAGAGTGTGGCTTCCAAGAGAAAGCGTGTCCCCCTCTTTTACCACCACAGACCTCTCGTCAAGTCCGTCAATGGTGAAAAACTGCTTCATCATAGGGAAAGTCTTTGCGTTTCCAACTATCTTCATCTCAGGATATTTCTCCGCAAGCTTTTTGATGTTTCCTGCATGGTCAGGCTCCATGTGCTGAACAACAAGATAATCAGGCTTTCTGCCGTTCAAAGCCTTTTCAAGATTGTCAAACCAAACGTCTGTGACCCTAGGGTCAGCAGTGTCCATTACCGCTATCTTCTCGTCAATGATAACATAAGAGTTGTATGAAACTCCGTTTGGTACAACATATTGGCTCTCGAAAAGGTCAATGTCATGATCGTCTGCGCCGATATAAATAACTGAGTCTGAAATTTTTTTGTCTGCCATTTTTATTACCTCCGTATAAATATACTATTTTGATATACTTTGATTTTATCACACGCTCAGCATTTTGTCAATAACTGAAACAATGTTTATCAGAATTTTACCTCCTCGAAGAAAAGGTCTTTTCCCATGACCTCTTTCACAGGCATTTCCTCCTGATTGTATGCAAGCAGAAGCTTCATATAAGCCGCCACAGCCGATGTGGTGTATATTGGTATGCTCCCAGCCTTTATTATCTCCGCCACAGTCGAGTAGATAGGCACTTTTCTTTTCAGCCCACAAATGTAAACCATAATGTTCTTTGTTATGCACCGCTTTATAAACTCCGTCAGCGCATAATTTTCACCCTCTGAAACGTCCGTGCAAGCCGTCGCACTGTGATAAGGGGAGTAAAGCACCGCAGCAGTGTCCTCATTAGGCACAAAGCACCCAAAGTCCATGGCAGGACAGCCCTCAATAAAAAGAATACGCTTCTTAAATTTTATATCACCATGGAAAATGCGTTCCCTAGGGCGTGCCAGCATATTTTCGCTCACTCCGCTGAAAACAGAGTAGTCATTGAAGCCGTCATAACCATATACCCCAAACATGTCCCGACAGGTGTCCGCAGGTATCACCCTCGTAGGAAGCATGACCCTCTCATACAGCGTGAAAACGCCATTGTATTTTCCCTCTTTTATAAGTCCCACCGCCGATGTGAAGTTGAAAAGCCCATTAGACCCTTTCTCACCAATAGGCTTGTTGCTTGCAATAATAAAAAGGGGAATATCAAAATGCCTGAAATACATTCCAAGAAGCGCCGAAGTGTAAGCAAGCGTGTCGCTTCCGTGGGTGAGGATAACGCCCGAGTAAAAAGCCGTGTCAATGCCGTTTATCTCGTGTATAATTTTCTCCCACCCCGAAAACCCCATGTTTTCACTGAGTATGTTGAGCACCTGTCGACATTCAAATTCTACCTCGTCGCCGTATGCGCTCTTGTAAGCCTCCACAACAGCGTATTTTTCCCCACGCTCAACATCTATTATGCCGTCAGTGGTAGCGCTTCCGATAGTTCCGCCCGTGAAAAGCACAAGTATCTTTTTCATCATTATCCCTGCCTTTACCAAAAATCAATCCTTGACATTTGTTATAAATATAATATCATCTCACGCTTGATTTGTCAATAGTTGTGCAAAATGCACAAAAGTGTGGATTATATTAATGAAAAATGAGTATTGAGAAATATGCTAAAGTTTGATATAATAGTAGTGTTCTATTTTGTACAGTTTAACTAATGTTGCATTTTGTACAGTTTAACTATAGTTTCGCAGATACTTCATAAAATATGATAATCGTGAAAAAATCAGGACTAAAAACGCCGCTCCACCCCATGTAGGGGCGAACAGCGTTCGTCGCTTTTTTTCTCGGCAAATCATATATCACCTGCGAACAACATTTTCTATTAGTATCAGAAAGGAAGATAATATTATGTGGGCATACGAAAGTGTTTTTTATCAGATCTATCCTCTTGGCTTCTGCGGTGCGCCATTTGAGAATGACGGCAAAGAGGAAAGCAGGATATTAAAGGTAATAGATTGGATACCTCATATCAAAAAGCTTGGCGCAAACGCTATCTATTTTTCACCGGTGTTTGATTCCGACACTCACGG
>CALEJX010000120.1 GCA_937898375.1 uncultured Ruminococcus sp. | reverse complement strand
GGACGTATGGGATTGGCTTGCAAAAAACAGCTACAAATATGGCTTTATCCAGCGCTACACCGCCGAAAAGCAGGATATCACAGGCATTATCCCAGAAGAATGGCACCACAGATATGTTGGCGAAAAAGCGGCAAAGGAAATGTATGAAAATGACCTCTGCCTTGAAGAATATTTGAAGAATGTGTCATAAAAATAGAAAATAGAATATTACGCCGATAGTTTGAAATACAAAATTGCGGGCGAACGCTGTTCGCCCCTACATATTTTCCAGCACTGTATCACACCCGATACAGTGCTTTTATTTTGCAAACTGCTTTTTCAGTATCTTTATCATATCCTTTGCCTGCTGTTCAAGCTGTGACCTGAGATAATAAACACCGAAAGACATTTCCCTCACACCTTTTATCGGTATCGCTCTCAGCGGTCCTTTGTATGCGTCGCCTATGACGGGATAGATAAAAAATCCTATTCCTGCCTCTGCCATTGTAAGTGCGCTTTCATACTCTCCGCAGAAAGTTATCTTTTCCACCTTTCCACCTGCAAGAAGCTTGTGCTGTAAGCCAAAAACATCATCTGGGCAGGTGTGGCGCTCTATAAAAAGCGGTCTGCCTGAGATATCATCTATATCAAGGCTCTCAGCCTTTGCGAGCGGGTGGTCTTCACTGCAAAGACACATAAGCGGACAGCGGCAAAGCTCCACATAGTCAAAAGACTGCTTCTGAGTGTTTCTGAATGACAGCAAAAGCTGTATTTTCTGATCTTTGAGCTGATTATCTATAGACTTGAATGGGATTATACTTATTGACGGCAAAAGATCTTCGTAGATACCCGACAGCTCTTTTAAGGCAGGCGGAAGGACGTTCAGCTCCGCCTGATTATGACAGCCTATGTTTATCCTAACAGGCTCGTTCTCAGGCTTTTCAGACAACCTGAATTTCGCCGAGCCTGCTATTTTGAGTATCTGTTCTGCATCTGAAATGAACATTATCCCCTCTCTTGTGAGAGAAACGCTCTTGCTCGTTCGCACGAAAAGCTTCACCCCAAGCTCGTCCTCCAAGGAACTTATCTGGTGACTCACCGCAGGCTGAGTAATGCTCACAGATTCCGCCGCCTTGGAAAAGTTAAGATACTGCGCCACAGCCAAAAAGCACTCCAATTGTACAGTATTCACAAAAACCGCTCCCTTATGTTTGTTTATTTTCGCAATTTGTTTCGCTTGGTAAACAATTCTTAATAAAAATTAAATTTGATAGCAATCTATAAAATTCTTTTATTCATTATAACATATTTGTATTTCACTTTCAAGTAAAAGTGTGATATTATTAGTTAAAGCAAAATGTTAGCTGCAAACATATAAGGAGGCGAACAATTTGGCGGATAACAGGAAAAAGAACATTCTGCGGTATTCTAAATATATTCATCTTAAAATAGAATGTGAGATAAATACAATGCTCGCAGGCAAGGGTATAACCGCCGCTCAGAGCCATGTGCTTATGTACATAATGGAGCATAACGGCGAACCTGTTTTCTCAACGGCGATACATCACGACCTGAACATTTCCCGTGCAACGGTATCAGGGCTTATAAAAAAGCTCCG
This sequence comes from uncultured Ruminococcus sp., assembly GCA_937898375.1. Classification (GTDB taxonomy): domain Bacteria; phylum Bacillota; class Clostridia; order Oscillospirales; family Ruminococcaceae; genus Hominimerdicola. The sequence goes on along the minus strand of CALEJX010000120.1, from coordinate 2,477 downwards.
TGCAGGAGGATATCTCACCTATGAGGGCAGTGATGATGACGAACGCCACAAGAAAATAATCGCAACGGACAAAGCCTATGCCTTACAGCAGGACATCTGCGACTGTCTTAACAAGATAGAAACAACGGCTTTCCGCAATTTCACCGATCAGGAGCTTGACGAAATGGAAGCACTCCAGAAAAAAATGATAGACAATACATTATAAAAATAATAAAATCGTGAGAGGAGGGATCTGGCTTGAAAGAAATACTAGCACAGATCAAGCAGTACAAGAAGGACTCCATTCTGACCCCTATCTTCACTGCACTTGAGGTCTTTATGGAAATGCTTCTGCCTTTTATAATGGCGAAAATTATTGACGACGGCATTGAAAAAGGAAACATGACAAACGTTTATATTTTCGGCGGCGTAATGGTAGCGGCGGCAATGGTCAGCCTGCTTTCGGGCTTTCTTGCAGGAAAATATGCGGCTTCGGCTTCATCAGGCTTTGCCTGCAATCTTCGTGAAGCTATCTACCGCAAGGTGCAGACTTATTCGTTTTCCAACATCGACAAGTTCAGCACCGCAGGTCTTGTAACAAGAATGACAACTGACGTTACAAACGTTCAGAACGCATACCAAATGATAATCCGAATCGCAGTTAGAGCGCCGCTCATGCTTATCTGCTCAATGGTGATGTGCTTTGCAGTAAGCGGCTCAATGAGCCTTATCTTCCTTGCGGCGATAGTTCTTTTGGGAGTAGTTCTTGGTATCATCGTCAAGAAAACGATGAAAATTTTCACAGAAGCTTTCAAAAAGTATGACGATCTCAACGCAAGCATACAGGAAAACGTATCAGCGATCAGAGTTGTAAAGGCATATGTAAGAGAGGACTTTGAGCAGAAGAAGTTCAAGAAAGCCTCAGGCAACCTCTACAAGATGTTCGTAAAAGCAGAAAGCCTTATCGCACTGAACAACCCTGTTATGATGTTCGTTATCTACTCCTGCATAATGCTCATAAGCTGGCTTGGCGCAAAGAACGTTGTTGCAGGCACAATGAAAACAGGCGAGCTTTCATCTGTTTTCACATATGTTATCTCAGCCATGATGTCACTTATGATGCTCTCTATGATATTCGTTATGATATCAATGAGTACAGCAAGTATCAGACGTATCTCAGAGATACTCAAGGAAACACCTGATCTCCACAACGGTGAAAACCCTTCAAAGGATATGAAAGACGGCTCTGTTGACTTCAACAACGTAAGCTTTTCATACAAGCACGGAAGCGGCAAAATGGTGCTTAATAATATAGACCTGCATATCAAGTCGGGCGAAACTATCGGCATCATAGGCTCAACAGGCTGCGGAAAAACAAGTCTTGTAAATCTTATCAGCCGTCTTTATGATGTTGACGAAGGCTCTGTATGCGTAGGCGGCAAGGACGTAAGAGAATATGATATGGAATATCTGAGAGATCAGGTATCTGTAGTATTGCAGAAGAACGTGCTTTTCTCTGGCACTATCCTTGACAACCTCCGCTGGGGCAATGAGAATGCAACTGACGCTGAGTGTATCGAAGCCTGCGAAGCTGCCTGCGCTGATGAATTCATAGAGCGCTTTCCTAACAAATATGAGACTTATATCGAGCAGGGCGGTACAAACGTATCAGGCGGACAGAAGCAGCGACTTTGTATCGCAAGAGCACTTCTGAAAAAGCCAAAGGTGCTTATACTTGACGACTCCACAAGCGCAGTAGATACTGCCACAGACGCAAAGATAAGAGCGGCGTTTGCAAAGTCTATCCCAGGCACAACAAAGTTCATTATCGCACAGAGAATTTCAAGCGTTCAGGACGCCGACAGGATAATCGTTCTTGACGGCGGCAGAGTGAACGGCTTTGACACACACGAAAAGCTTGTTGAAACAAATGATATATACCGTGAGATATACGAATCTCAGGTTAAGGGCGGCGGAGATTTCGACGTTCAAACAGCAGGAAAGGAGGAAGCTTAAATGCCTAAGCCAATGAATAAAGAAATGGGCGGCAAGCCTAAAATGTCAGGCGACCAAATGAAAGTCCTTGGCAGAGTAATGAAATATATGCTCAAAAGCTATAAGTTCTCATTTATAATAGTAGTGGCGTGCATACTTATCCAGGCTGTCACCACCCTTGCAGGAATGATGTTCATGCAGTCACTTGTTGATGATTACATCACACCAATGCTAAAGACTTCAAGCCATGATTTTTCACCACTTGCAAAGGCTATCGGCGGACTTGCAGTAGTATACGTTGTGGGCATTGCGGCTTCATACGCATACAACAGGATAATGGTAAATATCGGTCAGGGTACTCTGAGAAACATAAGAGACGATCTGTTCCTCAACATGGAAACACTTCCTATCAAGTATTTTGACACACACCCACACGGCGACATCATGTCAGTATATACAAACGACGTTGATACCCTCAGACAGTTTATCAGCCAGAGCATTCC
>CALEJX010000119.1 GCA_937898375.1 uncultured Ruminococcus sp. | reverse complement strand
TTTGATACAAGTACTCTACAGCCTGTTCCAGAAACGCACCTCGGTTTCACTAAGTCGCAGGGCTTGTACGTGCCCGCAAGTATCAAAACGCTTTCTACTTATCCCCGAAAAGCACCACTTTTGTTGCATAAAAAATGCAACAATTGCAGAAATGTTGCCAAATTAAATATAAAATCATTTGTTTGCATAAATTTGTATCGCCGTTTTTGTGCATATTGGCAAGGCGTGAATAAATCTGTAAATGCTGTAAAAAATAAATGCAGATTTTCAGGAGGTGATCTTATGAGAACAGTGAGAAATTTGCTTGTGAAAAAAGCGGCGGTGACGGTGCTGGCGGTGGGAGTTTCGCTGGCGGCGGTGAATGCCTTTTGGGGCGGCTCGGATAGTGCGCTCTCTCAGCTTGGGTCTAGCGGCAGTGAGGTGAGGGCTATTCAGGAACGCCTTAAGGAACGTGGCTTGTTCAACGATTCGGTGACGGGCTACTACGGCGAAAAGACCAAAGCCGCTGTGATAAAATTCCAAAAACAGCAGGGGATAAGTCAGACAGGAACGGCAGGTCCGCAGACGCTTCGTGCGCTGGGGATAACCATTGGCTCTGTGCCGTCGGCTACGGAGCAGAATATCAATCTGCTGGCGAGGATAATTTCAGCCGAAGCTAGGGGCGAGCCTTATGTGGGGCAGGTGGCTGTGGGTGCGGTGATCTTGAACCGCATTGAACACCCCTCTTTCCCTGACACTCTTTCGGGGGTCATTTATCAAAACGGCGCTTTTACGGCGGTGGTGGACGGGCAGTTCAATGAGCCTGTTGCCGCTTCCGCTTACAATGCCGCCCGTGACGCTTTGAACGGCTGGGACCCTACCAACGGCTGTATTTACTACTACAATCCTGATAAGACTTCAAACGCTTATATGCACGCTAAGCCTACGGTAACTGTTATCGGCAGTCATAGGTTTTGTATGTGAAACACAAAGCCGCCCTGCATAGTGCAGAGCGGTTTTGTGCTATTTATGTACGAAAAAGTAATCGCTTCCGTTTAGGGATATTGGTATGGAGTAGAGGATATCGTCGGAGAAATAGCTGGTGATGTAGCCTGCTATATCGGCAAGCTTGTCGGTGTCGGAGATGTCTATGGCGTAGGTGTCTACATATGAGGTCTTGCCTGTTATGGCTATTCTTACATCATTTATGTGGAAAACGTCTTTGACTTCTTCGAGGTATTCATTAGGTTTTTTGTAGCCTAGCAAGGTTTTTGTCTCGCTGCCGAGGGTTACTGTGACTATCGACATATCAACGTTACAGCTTTTCAGAAGTTCTTCCATTTCCTTGATGTTGTGTTCGTAAAGTACTGATATCTCACATCTGTTGCCTTGGTCATAAATGCCGCAAAAAGTGTAATCTGGGCGGTAACCCATTTTTTTGAGGTCGCTCAAAAGATTTGATACTTTATACGGATTTGTTATTGGCGTATCGCTGACGGGGAGTTCGCCTGTCGGCTCAGGGTAGGTTGTGTGGATGTCCACAAGGTCTATGTTTACGCCGTATGCTTGGAGGTAGGCTTTTGTGCAGGTGACGTCATTTTCGGTGTTTACTGTTACGTCAAGGTAGGTTTCATGGTTTTCAGCGGATATTATGCCGAAGTCTGCGGCTCTTGAATTTAGTGCGGATAGTATTATGTCGAGATCGTCTGTGTTTTCAAGGTTGGTGAGCCTTTCGGTAAATGACGGTATCTCTATATCTGCCGCTTCATATGTGCCAAGCTCGTCTTCGGTGAGCTGTTTATCGGTCTGTTCGTCAGAGTCGGTCTGTGAACTGTCATTGTGGATATACGTTCTTTGCTCAGGAACTGGACCTTTGCTCACAAATATGCTGACTTCTTGCCCTGCTTGTATTTCTTCCCCTGCGGCAGGCTCGGTATTCATGACAGTTTCGGCGGCGACAGTATCGCTGTATCTATCACGTCTTATGGGAGTGCCGCCTGCCTGTGTGATAAGCTTTTCGGCTTCGACATAGGTCTTGTTGGTGACGTTTGGAACTGTGATAGGCTGTGGGGTCTGGGGCGGCTGTGTGGTGGTATCGGTGGAGGCTGTCGAGGGGGGAGGGATAGTGGCGTCGATATCGGGCTTTAAAAGTCCGCTGAATGCGAATGCGCCCACTGCTACGGCGGCGCAGGCTGCCACTGCGGCTATGCCAACAGACTTTCTTCTAAGCTTTATGGGCTGAGGCTTTGCGTTTGTTGGTGCGCTGTCAGATGAAGCGGTGATAAAGGCTTTATTGTCTATTTTTTGCAGGATAGCGTCAAGGCTTTCAGACTTGCTTTCGCTGTGGTGCTTTTTCATTATATCTGTCATTTTCATTGCTTTGTTCCTCCTTTTCACAATATGTTTTTTTCAGCTTATCAAGGGTGCGATATAATCTTGATTTTACGGCGGATTGCGATAAGCTTAGGCATGAAGCTGTTTTCTTGATAGTATAGCCGTACTGATAGTGCAGGACGAAAATGCGGTAGGTGGTATCGTCGGAGCTTTTGAGATAGCTCATCACCTGATCGTAGTCGAAAAAGTCGGCGCTTTCAAGGTCGGCAAGGGCTTTTTCGTCGGGGATATTCAGGTCGGCGATATCCTCGAATTTGGCTTTGGGCTGTTGTCTGTAATGGTCTGCAACATAATGCTTGGCTATACGCAGGACGTAATGCCTGACGTTTTTTATTTTCCCCTCAGTGGTGATAAGGGAGCGGTAAAAATCAAGATACACGCTTTGAAGTGCGTCCTCTATAAGCTCTCGGGTGGGGAGCTTTGAGGTGAGATAGCGGCTTATATAATCGTATGTATCGTTATAAGCCTGCACGAATGTATCTTTTAGTTCTGTTCCCATGGTTTTTCCCCCTTTCATTTTTGCTCTGTGAGCTTTCACCCTAATAGTCGGGAATTTTGCTGAAAAAGTTTCAGCTGAGTGAAAAGTTTTTTGTAAAGAAAAAGGACGGCAGAAGCCGTCCTGAGAGTGCTGAAAAATTGTCCAATAGTAAAATCGACAAATGGCGGGCGACCTCAGGTCGCCCCTACACAAAAACGCTTTGTGCGGTGTTGCCTTAATCAACAGAATAATATTTCTGAAGTCTTGTTTTGAATATCTCGCAGATTATATTTGCAGCTACTCCTGCGGTGAATACAGATACAAAAAGTATCAGAAATACTTTCATTCCTTTGCTCATGCTATCTTCCTCCTGTAATTCTGTGACGCTGCCTTTGCAGCCGTTTTCTTTAGGTCTATTATACTATAATCTTGCTCTGATTGCAAGCGGTTTGTGAAAAAATACGGCTTTTTATAAAAATATTTGCAAAAATCAAAGCATTGTGTTATAATATCTCTATGTGTTATATTTTTTATGTAATGAGGATATTTTAAATGGCAGAAACAGGCAAACAAAGCAGCTACAAAAAGCTGTTTTCAAATACGCTGGTGTTCGCTATAGGCTCATTCAGCTCGAAAGTTCTTGTGCTGTTACTTGTGCCTATTTACACCAACTATCTTACTACGGCTGAGCTGGGCGTTACGGACGTTCTCACTCAGATAGCAAACTGGATAATACCTCTTGTGACAATGACTATCACGGAGGCTATAATCAGATTTGGTCTTGACAAGGCTTATGACAAGGTAAAAGTTTTTACTCTTGGTAATCTTATATGCTTCTTCGGTTTGGCGGTGTTCGGTATTTTACTGCCTATTGTGTCGGTGACGGGCATTGCGGATAAGTATATCGGCGGATACAGCTTGATACTTTATATATATGTATTCACTTCAAGCATGAAGTCGCTGTATTCAACTTTTGTGCGTGCAATGGAGCAGGTGAAGCTGTTTGCTTTTAACGGCATTTTGACCACGTTCTTTACGCTGTTTTGGACGGCTATGTTTTATATGGTGCTTCCTGAGAATTTCCTCGGGCATGGCACTGGTATCGAGAAGTATCTTCTTGCCACCATTCTTTCCGACCTTATATCGGTGGTTTTTCTCACGTTCAAGTCAAAGCTTTGGAGATATATAAACTTCAAGGATATCGACAGAGAGCTTTTGCAGGTAATGCTGCAATATTCTGTGCCGCTTATCCCTGCGCAGCTTTTGTGGCTCATAACGAACAGTTCGGACTCTTTTATGACTACCCACTATCTTGGTTCGGACTACAACGGCGTGCTGTCGGCGGCTTACAAGATACCTAACCTTGTTTCGACGGTATATCTTATGTTCGGTCAGGCTTGGAATATGTCGGCTATCACTGAGGACGATTCTGATGACAGAGATTCGTTTTATGAGAATGTTTTTGACTTCAATCAGAGCCTTTTGTATATCCTTGTGGCAGGCTGTTTGCTTATCGTTCAGCCTGTGACTAACTTTTGGATAGGCGCAGATTTCCGTGACTGCGTAAAATACTCGCCTATCATTATATATGCGACTATTTACTCATGCTTCACCACTTTTATGGGGTCTATTTATCTTGCTTCAAAGCAGACAAAGCGCTCTCTTTTCACGAGCCTTGTTTCGGGCGTTATAAACGTGGGGCTGAACGTTATACTCATACCAAGGATAGGACTTTACGGTCCGCCGATTTCCACGGTTGCGGCTTATATGACAGTTTTCATCATAAGAGCCATAGACTCCAGAAAGCTCGTGCCTTTCAGGATAGATATGAAAAAGATGATAGTGAACAACATTGTTATTGTTGT
>CALEJX010000118.1 GCA_937898375.1 uncultured Ruminococcus sp. | reverse complement strand
TACTGAAATTAAGCGGTCATATAATAATGATCAAAAATATCACCGATACAGCAAAAAAAAGGCTGTATCGGTGTTTTTCTTTAAAGCAACTTTTTATACTTTCAATTATACCAAAACCGCAAAGTAAAACAAATATCCCTTACCTTATCCTAGTAACATGAAAATCGCAGCAATCGTCCCCTTGTGCAAGGGTTTTGGTGCGGTGGAGCTGACCGCCCTCGTTCCTGTAATTCCTCTCGTCCATATTGCATAAGCATGGGACAAATTCATTTTCAGCGAGATTCCGCCGATATCGGGCGTTCTTAAAAGCATAGCTTTGTATTCTTGCTTTACCTTTTTCTTGTAGATGTTCATATCCATATCAGGATATATTTCCGAAAGCTTCGCCAGCGCCGAACGGAAGCATAAAAGCTCCACCGCCTTTGCGTAAACACCATATTTCAGCATTTCTATCATCTTTCCTTTCAAATGACGTTCTTATGTCCTGTCTGCCGCAACGTTGCACATACTGATAAAAGTCTTTCCCTGCGCCGTGATAAATGCGTTCAGCCCCAGTGTAAGCTGCGTAAACAATGTGTCAAGGCAGTATATTTTATCGCTCTCTACCTATAATCGCACTTTTGGCAATGTATCATCATATTGTCGGGATCTTCCTTGTAAAACGCCCCAGACCACTTGCAAATGCTTTGCAGGATAGGCACTACCGACCTGCCTTTTTCCGAAAAGGAATACTCCACACGGGGCGGTATCTCATCGTATGATTTTCGGATAACGATGCCGTTTGAGATAAGCTCTTTCAGCGAAGCAGATAGCACAGCGTCAGTTATGTTGCCCATTTCCTTTCGCAGTTCGCTGTATCGCAACACCTCTTTTGCCGCAAGCACGCAGATTATCCGTGAATTCCACTTGCCGCCGAAAACCTCCAGCCCATATTCAAGCGGACAGCGTATGTCCTTTTCAAGCTTTCTTTGATACATATTTTCGCCTCCCGAAATGTTCTGTATTTATTATACAACCTCGGCTTGCACAATTCAAGTTACTATGAAATTTAATAGTGACAAATAAACTTATAAGCTGCTCATAAATCAACTAATATATTGAATTTTCCGAGCAGGCGGAGTATAATCAAGTCACGATAAAATTTCAGACGGAGGTAATGATTATGCTGAATGAAAATGTAAAAAAGGTGCTGGAAAGCAGTATGTGGGATTTGGCGACCTGCTCTAATGACGAGCCGAACGTTGTGCCTGTCGCTTTCAAATGCGTAACTGCTGACGGCAAGCTTGCAGTGGGCGATGTTTTTCTTGACACAACGTTGAAAAACATCAATGCAAACGGCGGCAAGATCGCAATTTCGGTATACAATGCCGAAACTCTCGAGGGCTATCAGATAAAGGGCAAGGCTGAATATCTTACCAATGGCGATATAGTTGACACATTCAAAGCTATGGTAGAAAAGATGTTTAATGGTGCAGCTACGGCAAAGGGTGCGCTTGTCATCACGCCGGAAAAGGTCATTGTGACTACTCCGGGTGCGGATAATAAGAAAGAGATATGAGCGAACAGCCTGAGATTTTTTCTCAGGCTGTTTTTGTATATGGGTAGGTATGGTCAGTTTTGATCGACGATCACATATCCTCGCTCATCATATCATTCTCGCTCTTTATGAACATAAGTGCAAAGCATAAAAGAAGCAGGGCGCAGGATATCCATATAAACTCGTTGCCTATGTATAATGAATATGCTCCGCCTATTCCTGCACCACAGGCTCTTGCCGCACTGAAAAGCGGCGTGGCAGACCTTGCGGTGGTAACAACGCCTATAAGCACCGAGGGGTCGCTTAAATATCATAAGCTGAGAGAGTTCCGTGAGCTTATCATATGCAGCACAAAGCTCAAAGACCTTGCAAAGCGCACCCTCACCCTTGAGGAGCTTTGCAGCCACCCAATAATATCCCTTAACAGGAACACTCGGACATATGACTTCTACTCTGATTTCTTTTTCCAGCATGGGATAGATTTTCAGCCTGATATAGAGGTCGCAACTGCCGACCAGATAATGCCCCTTGTGAAAAGCAATCTGGGCATAGGGCTTATACCTGAGCCAATGGCGCAGAGCGGTGATGTTTATATACTTAAAACCGACGAGGAGTTTCCAAAGCGGAGCATTGTGCTTGCGGAAAATGCAGATAAAAAGCTCAATGCCGCCGCCACGGAGATACAGAAAATGATACTGAAAAAATGCAGTATGTTTGCAAATGCAGAAATGTAAAAAAATGAATACTTGAAGGGAGATAATTTTATGCCTACAGTTTTGCCAAAGGAAATTGAAGCCGAACAGTTTTTTTCAAGGATAATGGCGTCAGAGGGGGCTTGTGAA